>NZ_RZPF01001170.1:0-1061 GCF_004022735.1 Mesorhizobium sp. M7A.F.Ca.AU.001.01.1.1 | reverse complement strand
CTGGCTCTTCACGTCGGTGATGCCGGGCTGGAAGACATAGCGGTTCAGCTTGGTCGAGGCGACGTGATGGCCTTCGCTGACGACGAAATAGGGCATCTTGTTTTCGCCGGCGGCGGGCGCCGAGCCGATGACGACATGCGAGAACAGCGTGCCGAAGACGATGTCGGTCTTGTGCTGGGTGGCGAACTTGCCGACCACCTCGGCGCCACGGCCGGGATCGGTGCCGTCATCCTCGATGATCACCTCGACCTGGCGGCCATTGATGCCGCCGGCGGCATTGATCGCCTTGACCGCGGCAGCCGTCGTCTTTTCGTACCAGCGGCCATAGGCAGCGCCGATGCCGGTGCGGTGCGACTGGAAGCCGATCTTGATCGGCGCCGAACTCTGCGCCTGGGAATAGCGGACGAAGCCAGGGGCAAGGCCGAGGCCGGCGCCTGCGGCCAGACCTTTCAGTGCGGTGCGGCGGGTGAGCGTGGATCTGGAGAGATCGAAAAACCCATTCTTGTCAGTCACGGCAGTTCCCCTGTTTTTGAGTTTTGACTGGCTGCAACGAGGCAAAAAATCGCATGTGTACAAACTAAATCACCAAAGCCCCGACGTGGCAAGCGGGCTTTCCCCGAAGGCATGCTGGTCGCCTTTTCTCATCCGACAGTCGGCGTGGCAAGCAACCAGAGGCCGAAGACGGTGTAGGCGACCATCAGCAAGGTAAGCGGGAACTGGCTGAGGGCCGCGCGGGAGGGCTGTGGGTGCAGGCGCCAGGCGAAGCCGTGAGCGACGAGGACGGCGAGCACATGCCCCAGGATGATGGCGCCGGCCTGGATATTCCACAGCCACCACGCAGAGTCCGCCCCCGCAACGATGCCGGCCTCGATCTGCATATCGGCGGTGCCGAACAGGTTCCAGCCCATCGCGAACGGATCGGAAAGTGCCGCAAGCGCATATTGGCCGTCGACGAGCAGCGCCGTCAGATAATGCGCAATGTGATAGGCAAGCGCGATCGGCACGATCGACCACACCAGCTGACCGGCCGCCTGGTTAAGAATGTGGTCGCTGCCGGCAAG
>NZ_RZPF01001169.1:0-1063 GCF_004022735.1 Mesorhizobium sp. M7A.F.Ca.AU.001.01.1.1 | reverse complement strand
CACCGGCGGCCGGTAGCAATCGCTATAACCGCCGATTTCGTCGGCTTCGTTCTCGTAGATCACCTTGGGCTGGCCGGCGCTGGTGTAGTCGGAGAGCTGCTTGGCCAGCCTGCCTTGGCCGACGATGATGCGCTTGTAGCCGGCGGCGCTGTCGACGACGAGGTTGCCGAAGGAATCGGCGTAGACGCGATCCTGATGCCGTGCGCCGGCAAGCGCTGGCGCTGCAAGGCCGGCGACCGAGGCTGCTACGACGAGCGCCGCAAGGCGCGATTTGCCCGAATTCGAACGCATGGCGTCCTCCGTGTCTTGAGGGAAAGCCTCCTCGAATCAGAAATTAACGGTTTCTTAACCTTTGTTAAGAGGCCGGCGCGTTTGGCGGCGATGTCTCGGTAAACATGGTTAATATCCGTTAATATCCGACTGGATGGAAAACCCGGTGGCCATCATTCGGCCATGCTTGGCCGCACCATCGCGGCGGCGTCCGCCTTGGCGTCGGGACGATCGTGATCTGGACAAAGCATCGTGGCCGCTTGCCGCGCGGGAGGACAGCATATGGCGCTACGCCGGCCGATTTGGGTGTCCGTTTTCCCGTTGCTCGGTGTCGTCGCTGCCTGTGTGCCGCAAGACAGCGCGCCGAAGGCAGCCAATACCGTCGTCGTCTCACCTGCGCCGGCCCAGCAGTCCGTCGCAGCCGCGGTGCCTCCGGCAGCTGCACCCAAGATCATCACCGACCTTACCGCGCCGCGACCAGGCATAGGCACGGCCACCTATAGATGCGGCAACAACGGTATGATTTTCATCCAAAATCTAGGCACGTCGTTGCGTGTGGTCGGGTCCGACGGCGCGACCGAGGAGTTTGCGGCGTCGCCTGCCAACCAGAGCAGCCGCTACCAGGCGGCCACGCATGACGCAATCGTGATCGACGGGCGCGAGGCGCTGGTGATGAAGAAGGGATCGACGCCGCAGACCTGCAAACGCTGACGCCAGTCTCACCACCGCTGGGCCCTGGAGCCAGATATGTTGCACTGCAGCGATATCGAGCCGGCTTCAGGCCTTCCCAGCC
>NZ_RZPF01001168.1:0-1071 GCF_004022735.1 Mesorhizobium sp. M7A.F.Ca.AU.001.01.1.1 | reverse complement strand
CGCAGAAATCGGCGAGGTTCTTGAACGGCTTTTCGCCACGCTGGGCAACGATGTGCTCGACCGCCGCGTCGCCGACGCCCTTGAGCGCTGCCAGCGAATAATAGATGCGGTTCTCACCGACCTCGAAGGGGCGAAAGCTCGATGTCACCGACGGCGCCAGAACCTCGATGCCGAGGCGCAGCGCGTCCTGGCGGAAATCGGCGAGCTTGTCGGTGTTGCCCATGTCGAGCGTCATCGACGCCGCCAGGAACTCGACCGGATAATGCGCCTTGAGATAGGCGGTCTGGTATGAAACCACCGCATAGGCGGCGGCGTGCGATTTGTTGAAACCATAGTCAGCGAACTTGGCCAGCAGGTCGAAAATGAAGTCGGCTTGCGGCTTGCCGACGCCACGCTCGACCGCGCCGGAGACGAAGCGCTCGCGCTGCTTGTCCATCTCGGCGCGAATCTTCTTGCCCATGGCGCGGCGCAGCAGATCGGCTTCGCCGAGCGAGTAGCCCGACAGCTCCTGCGCGATCTGCATCACCTGTTCCTGGTAGACGATGACGCCTTGCGTCTCCTTCACCAGATGGTCGATCTTGGGATGGATCGAGGCCATCTCCTCCTCGCCATGCTTGCGGGCGTTGTAGGTCGGGATGTTTTCCATCGGGCCGGGTCGATACAGTGCGACCAGCGCGATGATGTCCTCGATGCAGTCGGGCCGCATGCCGATCAGCGCCTTGCGCATGCCGGCACTTTCCACCTGGAACACGCCGACCACTTCGCCGCGCGACAGCATGGCGTAGGTCTCGGGATCGTCGAGCGGGATGGTTGCCAGGTCGATCTCGATGCCGCGCCGGCGGATCAGCTTCACCGCCGTCTCCAGCACGGTCAGCGTCTTCAGGCCGAGGAAGTCGAACTTCACCAGTCCGGCCTGCTCGACATATTTCATGTTGAACTGGGTGACGGGCATGTCCGAGCGCGGATCGCGGTACATCGGCACCAGCTCCGAGAGCGGCCGGTCGCCGATGACGATGCCGGCGGCGTGCGTCGAGGCATGGCGGTAGAGGCCTTCCAGCTTCTGCGCCATGT
>NZ_RZPF01001167.1:0-1075 GCF_004022735.1 Mesorhizobium sp. M7A.F.Ca.AU.001.01.1.1 | reverse complement strand
GGGTCAGCGTGTCGATGCCGCGCTCCCGGAGGTAGCCGGCAAGGCCGGTCTGGGTCGTGCGGTCGTTCTCGAAGAAGGCCGAGTAGCTGTCGATATCAGGCCGAAATCCCTTGCGAATGACGAGCTCGGCCTTGGTCCAGGCGAGGCCGGAATGGAAATCCGAGCCCAGGCTGCCCTGGATGCAGTGGTCCGGCCACAGCGTCTGCTGGCCGTACGGCATTTCGATCATGGTGAAGGGCTGCGCGCCCGGATGGCTGGAAGCAAAGCTGGAGTGACCGGCGGGATGCCAGTCCTGCGTCAGCACGACATGGTCGGTTCGCCGGATCAGGTCGTTGACCAGCGGCACGATCTCGTCGCCGCCGGCAACCGCCAGCGCGCCGCCGGGACAAAAATCGTTCTGCAGGTCGATGACGACAAGCGCTTCGTCGGCCATGGGCTTTCCTCTTCCGTATGCAGGCTCCAGTGGAAAATGCCGCTGACGCGACCGGACGCAGAAACTTGACCAGATGGCCGGCCGCGTCAACCTCTCAAGCCATAACAAATGCGTGCCGGCGGCGCCGCGGCAAACTCCGGCTTTGACAAATCCTGCCAGCTTGATATCATTTGCATACGAATGAATTTTCCGACCCCTGTGCTGGAAGGATCTTTCGAAGTACCAGCTCTGGAAGGCCTCTTTTCGGGAAGGCAAAGCGTGATCCGTTACGCGAAACCCACCTCGGTCGACGAAGCGCTCGCTTTGCTTGGCGAGGGCGCCTGGCGCATCCTTGCCGGTGGCACCGATTTCTATCCGGCACAGGGCAGCAAACCGATCCGCGACAATGTTCTCGACATTAACGGCCTGGCGGCGCTGTGCGGCATTGCCGAGGCGAGCGACCATTTCGTCATCGGCGCGCGCACGACCTGGACCGACATCGTCCGCCATCCCTTGCCGCCGGCCTTCGAGGCGCTGAAGCAGGCGGCGCGAGAGGTCGGCTCGGCGCAGATCCAGAACGTCGCCTCGGTCGCCGGCAATCTCTGCAACGCCTCGCCTGCCGCCGACGGCGTGCCAGCCCTGCTCGCCCTCGCTGCCGAGGTC
>NZ_RZPF01001166.1:0-1075 GCF_004022735.1 Mesorhizobium sp. M7A.F.Ca.AU.001.01.1.1 | reverse complement strand
CTGCGACACATCGGTCGTGCTCGGCTCTCGCCATGCCAAGAAGCCGATCGAGTTGAAGATTCCGATCACCATTGCCGGCATGAGCTTCGGCTCGCTGTCGGGTCCGGCCAAGGAAGCGCTCGGACGCGGCGCTACCCTGTCGGGCACCTCGACCACGACGGGCGACGGCGGCATGACCGAGGAGGAGCGCGGCCATTCCAAGCAACTGGTCTATCAATATCTGCCGTCGCGCTACGGCATGAACCTGCGCGATCTGCGCCGCGCCGATGCGATCGAGGTCGTCGTCGGCCAGGGCGCCAAGCCGGGTGGCGGCGGCATGCTGCTTGGCCAGAAGATTTCGGATCGTGTCGCCGAAATGCGCACGCTGCCGAAAGGCATCGACCAGCGCTCGGCCTCACGCCATCCCGACTGGACCGGACCCGACGATCTCGAGATCAAGATCCTCGAATTGCGCGAAATCACCGACTGGGAAAAACCGATCTACGTCAAGGTCGGCGGCGCGCGCCCCTATTATGACACGGCGCTTGCCGTGAAGGCCGGCGCCGATGTCGTTGTCGTCGACGGCATGCAGGGCGGCACCGCCGCCACCCAGGAAGTGTTCATCGAAAATGTCGGCCAGCCGACGCTTGCCTGCATCAGGCCGGCCGTGCAGGCGCTGCAGGACCTCGGCATGCACCGCAAGGTGCAGTTGATCGTCTCCGGCGGCATTCGCAACGGCGCCGATGTCGCCAAGGCGCTGGCGCTCGGCGTCGACGCGGTCTCGATCGGCACGGCGGCCCTTGTCGCGCTCGGCGACAACGATCCGCGCTGGGAGGCGGAGTACAACGAGCTTGGCACCACGGCCGGCGCCTATGACGATTGGCACGAGGGGCGCGACCCCGCCGGCATCACCACGCAGGATCCGGAACTGATGAAGCGGGTCGATCCGGTGACTGCCGGGCGCCGGCTGGCGAACTACCTCAAGGTGATGACGCTTGAGGCTCAAACGATCGCCCGCGCGTGCGGCAAGAACAGCCTGCACAATCTCGAACCCGAGGACCTGGTCGCGCTGACGATCGAGGCAGCCGCCATGGCC
>NZ_RZPF01001165.1:0-1076 GCF_004022735.1 Mesorhizobium sp. M7A.F.Ca.AU.001.01.1.1 | reverse complement strand
CGTCTCCAACGTCAGCGGCGGGCCGGCCGGCACCGCGATCGGCAACATCTGGGGCTGGCGTGCGACTTTCTGGGTGATGTGCGCGCTGGGTGTCGCGGCAACGCTTGCCATGGCAGCCCTTTTGCCGCGCACCACCGGCTCATCGGCCAAGCCCGCCGGTTTCGCCCGCGAGGTCCGCGTGCTGGCCCGCCAGCAGGTCTGGACATCGCTGATCCTGATGCTGATGCTGATGATCGGCCAGTTCGGCCTGTTCACCTACATCACGCCGACACTGCTCGAAGTCACCGGTCTCGACGAGAACCTGGTGCCGTGGGTGCTGCTGCTCAACGGCGTCGGCGCGACGCTCGGCGTCTTCCTCGGCGGCAAGCTCTCCGACTGGAAGCTGATGCCGTCATTGATCACCATGCTGGCCCTGCAGGCGGTGACGCTTGGCGTGATCTATGCCGTCAGCCCCTATCCCCTGCCGATGGTTGTGGCGATCGTCATCTGGGGCGGTCTCAACTTCGCCATCGGCACGCCGATCCAGACCCGCATCCTGGCCTGGACGGCAGATGCTTCCAACCTCGCCTCGTCGCTCATTCCCTCCGGCTTCAATGTCGGCATCGCGCTGGCCGCTTCGTTGGGCGCCGCGATGCTGAACAGCGGCTATGGCTACCGCAGCCTGCCGCTGCTGGGCGCCATCGCCATGCTGGTCGCCGTGGCAGTGGCGCTCGCCTCTTATGTCTGGGAAGGGCGCAGCAACGCCACGCCGCCGCTGACAGCCCCAGCCGAGTAGATCACGATCCGGAAAAGTGGACGCCGGTTTTCCGAAAAGATCGTGATCAACCAAAAGCGCTTCACCCGCGCCAGCGCAGCAGGCGCATGGCGTTGGCGGTGACCAGCACGGTCGCGCCGGTATCGGCCAGGATCGCCGGCCACAGGCCGGTGATGCCCAAAATGGTGGTGACCAGGAACACCGCCTTCAGCCCCAGCGCCACGGTGATGTTCTGGCCGATATTGGCCATCACCGCCCGCGACAGTTTCACCATACGCGCGACGTCCATGACGCGGCCGTGCAGGATCGCCGCGTCATGGAC
>NZ_RZPF01001164.1:0-1076 GCF_004022735.1 Mesorhizobium sp. M7A.F.Ca.AU.001.01.1.1 | reverse complement strand
CCTCTGGGACCTGGCGCATGGCGCCTGGGAGGACTGCTCCGGGCCGTCGCGGTTCAAGGAGGAGGGCGCGCAGGAGAGCCTGGTGTCCGGCATCAAGAAACTGACCTCGAAGCCGGTCGTAGGCGTCGGTCGCTTCACCTCGCCGGATGTGATGGTGAAGATGATCAAGTCCGGCACGCTGGATTTCATCGGCTGCGCGCGCCCATCGATTGCCGATCCCTTCCTGCCGAAGAAGGTGGAGGAGGGGCGCATCGAGGACATTCGCGAATGCATCGGCTGCAACATCTGCATCACCGGCGACATGACCATGTCGATCTCGCGCTGCACGCAGAACCCGACCTTCATGGAGGAATGGCGCAAGGGCTGGCATCCCGAACGCATGCAGGCCAAGGGCGATAGCGACAGCGTGCTGATCGTCGGCGCCGGCCCGGCCGGGCTGGAGGCGGCGCGTGCGCTCGGCCTGCGCGGCTATCAGGTGGCCATCGCCGAGGCCGGCACCGAACTTGGCGGCCGCGTGGCGCGCGAGTGCCGCTTGCCTGGTCTCTCGGCATGGGGACGCGTGCGCGACTACCGCCAGTACCAGATCAGCCAGATGTCCAATGTCGACGTCTATTTCGAAAGCCGATTGTCGGCGCAGGAGATACTGGACTTCGGCTTTCAGAACATTGCGCTTGCCACCGGCTCGACATGGCGCCGAGACGGCGTGGCGCGCGCGCATGTCGTGCCGATGCCGATCGACCCGGCCATGCCGGTCTACACGCCGGACGATCTGATGGCCGGCACTGTGCCGACCGGCAGTGTCGTGCTGTTCGACGACGACCACTACTACATGGGTGGCGTTCTGGCCGAGCTGATGGCGCGCCAGGGCGCGAAGGTGACGCTGGTGACGCCGTCGGCCTATGTATCCGACTGGACCCGCAACACGCTGGAGCAGGGCGCCGTCCATCGCCGGCTGGCCGAACTCGGCGTCGAGATCGTGCTGAACCGGACTGTGACGCGCATCGTGCCGGGCGGTGTTGCCACGGCGTGCGCCTATACGGGCAGCCAATTTGACATCGCCGCGGACGCCGTGGTGC
>NZ_RZPF01001163.1:0-1078 GCF_004022735.1 Mesorhizobium sp. M7A.F.Ca.AU.001.01.1.1 | reverse complement strand
TTCCTATGCCGCGGCGCCGGACTATTGCGTCGCCAAGGGCATGGAGATCTACGGCAACGAATACGCCATCCAGTTCCCGCGCCATGCCTGGCCGGAGGGCCGCGACCGCAAGCTGTCGCCGATCCACGATCGCATCAAGGCGCTCGGAGGCCGCTTCGACGCCTATAATGGCTGGGAGCGTGCCACCTGGTACGCGCAGGACGGCGATGACATCTCCGAGGAAGCCACGCTGACCTTTCGCCGCGACGGGCCATGGCAGCATCGTGTGCGCGAAGAATGCCTGGCCGTGCGTGACGCTGCCGGCATTTTGGACCTGCCTGGGTTCTCGCGCTTCAATCTCGATGGTCCAGGTGCCGCCGAATGGCTGAGCCTGCAGGTCACCGGACTGGTGCCGAAGCCAGGCCGCATCGGTCTCGTCTATTTCGCCGACGACAAGGGCCGCATCGTCACCGAAATGTCCGTCGTGCGTCACGACGAGAACCTGATGACGCTGATCACCGCGGCGGTCGCGCAGTGGCATGATTTCGAATGGCTGAAGTCGCGCATGCCCAAGGACGCACCGTTCAAGCTGATCGACCGGACCGAAGAATTCTCGACCCAGATCCTGGCCGGCCCGAACTCGCGAAAAATCCTCGCCGATGTCTGCGAAGCCGACCTCACTCTGCCATGGCTGACGCATCAGGAGACGAAGATCGCCGGCCGCTGGGCCAAACTGGTGCGCGTCTCCTTCGCCGGCGAACTCGGCTGGGAAATCCACACCAGGATCGACGACACCGCCGCCATCTTCGATGCCGTCTGCGCCGCAGGCCAGCAGCACGGGCTGAAGCCTTTCGGCATGTACGCGCTGGATTCGCTCCGGCTTGAGAAAGGCTACCGCACCTGGAAAGGCGATCTGTCGACCGACTATTCGATCCTGCAGGGCGGGCTCGAACGCTTCGTCAAATGGGACAAGCCCGACTTCCGTGGCAAGGCGGCACTGCTGAACGAAAAGCAGCAAGGCGTGAAGAAGCGCTTCGTCACGCTGGTGGTGGAAAACCCCGGCGATTGCGACGCTCCGTCAGTTTCTACACTCTGGCAT
>NZ_RZPF01001162.1:0-1078 GCF_004022735.1 Mesorhizobium sp. M7A.F.Ca.AU.001.01.1.1 | reverse complement strand
ATCCCGCTCATCCTGTGGGTCCTCTTCCAGGTGGTGATGTTTGCCGCCGGCGATGATGCCGCCGATATGGCAGGCCCAGGAGATCTGATCCTCGCCGCCGGCGGCAAACATCACCACCTGGAAGAGGACCCACAGGATGAGCGGGATGAAGGCCGGAATGCGCAGCGGGATGCGGGCGAAGGCCAACACCCAGACCTTCACCCTGGGATAAAGGATCAGATAGGCGACGACCACGCCGGCGATGGCGCCCGAGGCACCGATCAGCGGCACCTGCGAGTCCCAGGCGACGAGGCCCTGGAAGGCGGCGCCGGCGATCGCGCACAACAGGTAGAAGATGAGGTAGCGGATGTGACCGAGCGCGTCCTCGACATTGTCGCCGAACACCCACAGGAACAGCATGTTGCCGCCGAGGTGGAAGATGTCGGCATGCAGGAAGGAATAGGTGAGGTAGCTCAGGCTTTCGGGGATGACGATAAAACGGGGATCGAGCTCGGCGGTGTCATGGACGACCGACGGGATGAAGCCGAGACCAAGCACGGCGGCATTGGAGAAACTCTCGCCGCCGAGCGCGGTGGCGAGGTAGACCAGGGCGTTGGCCACGATCAGCCCGATGGTCACATATTGCAGGCGGATGTGGCGCAGCCTGTTGGTGTCGTAAAGCGGGATGAACATGCCCCAGGCCCTCTTCCGCTTTCGACAATCAGCGGTTCTTGCCGGGAACCCATAGCACGTCGGCGTTTCCGTTGTCATTGACCGCCCGGGCGGCGACAAACAGGAAATCCGAGACGCGGTTGATGTATTTCAGACCGTCGCGGTTGACGTGCTCGTTCGGGTCCTGGGCCAGTGCGACCATCAGCCTTTCGGCTCGCCTTGCCACGGTGCGGGCAAGGTGAAGTGCCGCCGCCGCCGCTGTGCCGCCATTGAGCACGAAGGATTTGAGCGGCTGAAGCTCCTTGTTGAGAAGGTCGATGTCCTTTTCGACCCGGTCGGTCTGCACGGCGACGATGCGAAGCGGCTCATAGCCGAGCGGCTTGCCGTCGTCGGGTACGGCGAGATCGGCGCCGAGATCGAACAGATC
>NZ_RZPF01001161.1:0-1083 GCF_004022735.1 Mesorhizobium sp. M7A.F.Ca.AU.001.01.1.1 | reverse complement strand
GCCCTCGGCCTTGAGCTTGTTCATCCAGGTGATCTGCTGGTCCGAGACCTTGCGTCGCGCTTCCTCGACACTGAGGTCGATCTGGCCCTTGAAAGCCGAGTCGAGATTGGCGGCGGCGAGGATGTTGACGTCGCGTGTCGTGCCGATCACCGAGGGATCGGCGGCAACGATGTCGCGCAACTGGACGCGGGCGCCTTCCGAAAGGAAGCCCTTGAGCTTCTGGATCATCGGCTTGTCATCAGGAGAGATGCCGAGCTTGGCCACCAGCGCGTTTTCTGCGAGCTTGGGATAATTCGCCTTGATCAGAACGCTCGGATCGGTTGCGCGCTTGCCGGAAGGATCGATCACCTTCTCGTCGAACGTGATCGGCAGCGATACCGTCGTCTGCCAGAAGGCGGTGTAGCCTTTCGAGACGATGGTGATCAGCATGATTGCCAGGAACGCCAGGCCTACGGAAATCGCCACGACGCCATAGATGCGGAAACGGCGTTCGGCGGCGTAACGGGCCTTCAGGCCGATGTCGCGGCGCGGATGGGCCGCCGGCCTGACCATCGTATCCATGGGAATGTCGGTCATTCGTACTGCTCCCGATATTTGCGCACGATGTAGAGCGCGACGATGTTCATCACCAGCGTCAGCGTGAACAGCGTCAGCCCGAGCGCGAAGGCGACCAGCGTCTGCGGCGAATTGAACTCGAGGTCGCCGGTGAGCTGGTTGACGATCTTGACGGTGATGGTCGTCATCGCCTCGAACGGGTTGATGGTGAGGTTGGCGGCGACGCCCGCCGCCAGCACGACAATCATCGTTTCGCCGATGGCGCGCGAGGCAGTCAGCAGGATGGCGCCGACGATGCCGGGCAGTGCCGCCGGCAGGATCACCCGCTTGATCGTCTCGGAGCGGGTCGCGCCGAGGCCGAGCGACCCGTCGCGCATGGCGCGCGGCACCGCGGTTATGATGTCGTCTGAGAGAGAGGAGACGACCGGGATCAGCATGACGCCCATGACCAGGCCGGCGGTGAAGATGCTCTGGCCCTGGATGAACGGCGAGCCGCCGGTCAGCGCCGCTGACAGGTCGCGCAGGAAC
>NZ_RZPF01000115.1:0-11677 GCF_004022735.1 Mesorhizobium sp. M7A.F.Ca.AU.001.01.1.1 | reverse complement strand
GTACTTTCCTGAGTGACGGGAATGTCAAGTAAGGCACAAGCGGGCCCTGCTCTCCCTGGGTTTCCGTCCTACAGGCCGTTTCCATCGATCATCGCCATCAGGCAATCGCCAGCTTGTGTGCCGCTGATGCCCAGATCACGCACGCTGTTCATGTGGTTTCGGTCATTCAGGCGGAGGTCGCTGACAGGGTGCCCCTGCGCGCGCAAGCGCTTTCCGAAGTCGGCGGCCTGCTGGTGAAAAGGTGACGTTTCCTGATCTCCGACGAGAATGGTCGCTGCCGTCTCCGGGTCATGCCACCGCGTCATTGGGGTGAAGGCAGCTGCCTCCTCATCGGTGATGCCGATTAACGGCTGGAGGAAGGAGGTCTGAAGGGGCTTGAGGTCGTAAAGGCCGCCTAGCAGCAGCGCCGCACGTATGCGCGACGGCATTGGCGCCTTTTCGAACAGGAATGTGGCCAGGTGCGCACCCGCCGAATGACCACTTACGCTTAGCCGGGCAGGGTCGCCGCCATGGGCGGCTATATTGTCCAGCACCCATTGTTTGGCACGCCGGATCTGGTCGACGATTGCCGCCATCCTGAATTCGGGCATCAGCGCATAATCGACGATGACCGCGATCGCCCCAGCTTTGGTGACTGTGTTCGCTACATAAGAATAGTCGCTTCTGGAGAACATGCGCCAGTAGCCACCATGGATGAAGATGTGCACGGGAAGATCCCTGCGCACACCGGGCGGAAAGAACAGGTCCAACCTTTCGGCCTCGCCCTCGCCATAGGCGATACCCGCCGATATCGGCAGGGTCGCCCGGGTTTCGGCGCTGCGAGTCACTATGTCGGCCACGATATCGTCAAAATCGGCCACATGGTCGCGCGTGCGGAAAGGGTCCTTTGACATGACTGCCGGTTCAGAAGGTGACGGCAATATATTTAGCCTCCATGAACTCGGCGATGCCGTGGTGCTGGCCGCCTTCGCGGCCAAGGCCGCTCTGCTTGACGCCTCCGAATGGTGCGGCCGGATCCGACATCAGTCCCCGGTTGAGGCCGATCATGCCGGCCTCGATCCCCGACGCCACCCGCATGCCGCGCCCAACATCGCGTGTGTATATATAAGCGGCCAGGCCATATTCCGTGTTGTTAGCATGGGCGATGGCCTGGGCCTCGGTGTCGAAGCGTGTGATAGGTGCCACCGGGCCGAAAATCTCCTCGTGCGCCATCTCCGCATCCGGCGGCACCTCGGACAGCACTGTTGGCGGATAGAAGAATCCTTCTTCCTCCGAAATCGCCCCGCCGCAAAGCACCTTGGCTCCCCGGCCCACCGCGTCCTTGACCAGGCGATCGATCTTGTCGACAGCCTTTCTGGTGATCATCGGCCCGCACTCGGTGTCGGCATTCGGGCCCGCCCCCACCTTAAGTGCCGCCATGCGCTTGCGGAGCCCGTCGGCAAAAGCATCATAGATTCCCGATTGCACATAGAGGCGATTGGCGGCGGTGCAGGCTTCGCCGGCGTTGCGCATCTTGGCGATCATCGCGCCATCGAGGGCGGCGTCGAGATCGGCATCGTCGAAGACGACAAACGGGGCATTGCCGCCGAGTTCCATAGAACACGAAATGACATGCTTTGAAGCCTCGCCGAGCAAGGTTCGGCCGACACCCGTCGACCCCGTGAAGGACAGCTTCCTGACCCGCGGATCGGCAAGCATGGCCGAAGTCAGCGGCCCGGGACTGGTCGTGGTCAGCACGTTGACGACGCCGGCAGGCACGCCGGCTTCGCTGTAGAGTGCCGCCAGCGCATAGGCCGTCAGTGGTGTTTCGCTGGCCGGCTTCAGGACGACAGTGCAGCCTGCCGCCAGCGCCGGCGCGATCTTGCGGGTCGCCATCGCGGCCGGAAAATTCCACGGTGTGATCAGCACGCAAATTCCGATCGGCTCATAATCGACCACGATCCGGTTGGTGCCGGATGGCGCGGTGCCGAATTCACCGGTGATCCGGACCGCCTCTTCGGCATTCCAGCGGAAGAACTCGGCGGCATAAGCCACTTCGCCGCGCGCGTCGCGCAGCGCCTTGCCGTTCTCCAGCGAGATCAGCATGGCGAGCGTTTCGGAGCGTTCGACCATCAGTTCGAAACAGCGCCGAAGGATTTCCGAGCGTTTGCGCGGCGCAGTTTCCCGCCATCTCCTAGCTGCTTTGGCCGCCGCCTCGACGGCGGCGGTGGCGTCCTCGACCGTCGCATCGGGAACCGCCGCGATCACCGCCCCGGAGGAGGGATCGACGACATCGATGAGCCGACCGTCGGAGGACGACCGCCAAGTGCCGTCGATGTAGAGTCCGTGCGAAAAACCGCGCACGTCATAGCCATCCTGGTCGAGTTGCTGAGTGTTCAAATTCATCGCTTTGTTCCGTTTCTCACATAACGCAGGCGGCGAGGTCGCCGTCATGGGCAGCCTGGACGAGGCGTCGCATCGTGCCGAGATCGAACGCACGCGGATTGTTCTTGATCAGGCGGTCGATGCCGAGCGCTTGCTCGGCGGTCCACTCAAGCTTATCGGCAGGGAGGCCCAGATCCGCCAATGTTGGCGTAATACCGATCGCCGCGAACAATCGCCTGATCTCCTCGATCGTGGCGGCTGCCATCGCGTCGGCGGTTCGCGCCTTGGCCTCCAAGCCAAGTGCCGCGCCGATCTCTGCCATCTCGTGAGCGGCGACGCGGCTGTTATAGGTCATCACGTAAGGCATCATTGTGGCCACGCCCAAACCATGGGCGGTGTGGGTGAGGGCGCCTGCCGGGTATTGCACGGCATGCGCCGCCGCCGTGCCGGCGGTGCCGAACGCGCAGCCCGCCGCCAGAGCGCCCATCATGACATCGGCACGCGCGTCGGCATCCGTGCCGTCGCTGCAGGCTTTCTCCAGACTCCGGCCAAGCAGCTTTATCGCGAGCAACGCGAAATGGTCTGTCAGCGCAGTCTTGCCGATGAAGACATGCTGTTGCGGCAGATTGGGATCTTCACCGCGCCGCATGGCGGTGAAGGCCTCAATCGCATGGGTCAAAGCGTCGGCGCCGGCGATCGCGGTCAGGCCAGGCGGACAGGTCATTGTCAGCTCGGGATCGCACAGAGCGACCGCGGCGATAAGGTGAGGGCTCGATATGCCGACCTTGAGCGTCCGGTCCGGGTCGGAAATCACCGCGACCGGCGTCACCTCGGAGCCGGTGCCGGCCGTGGTGGGTACGGCGATCAGCGGCAGTGTCTGACCCGGCACCTTGAACTCCCCGTAATAGTCCTGGAGCTTGCCGCCATGGCTGAGCAGCAGGGTGGCGCATTTGGCGAAATCGAGACAGCTGCCGCCGCCGATGCCGATCACCATATCCGGCCCGAACCCCTTCGCTTCCTCGACGCAGATGCCGACCGTATCGCGTGGCACGTCGGGCAGAACACGATCATGCACCAGGACCTCGATCGAGGCTGACTGAAGGGACTTGATAATGTCGGCGAATACCGTTGTGCCCGCGAAACGCTCGTCGGTGCAGACCAGCGCGCGTCGGCCGAACCGGGCGGCGACCGTCGGCAGCACATGGCGTTGCCCCTTCCCGAACAGGATTTCACGCGGCAACCGCAGGGCGGCGAAGAGGGTCATGATTGTTCCTTTGACGGCTGCTGACTGGAAACGGAGGCATTGAACTCGGTCTGGATCGGACGGTTTAAGAGTGTGTCTCTCGCACTTAAAAGATATCCGCTTTAAAATCGTATAGGATATAGGATTGCATCCGCGGAACCATCGTGTTAGCAGTCCTCACTGTCAAGAGGCAAAATATGCAGACCGCAAACTTACCCGACCCAAGCGACGCCAGCATTGGAGCTGGTCGCATCCAGCGCGCCAACAGTCTCGTCGAAGATGTCTATGAAGCCATCTTCGCGCAGTTGATGGCGCTGAAGATCCCCCCCGGCTCGCGCATCACAGTCGACAGCTTGGTCAAGGAATTCAACGTCTCGCACACGCCGATCCGGGAAGCCCTCGGACGGCTCGAAGGCGAAGGCCTGGTGCTCAAGACGCATCTGATCGGTTATCGTGCCGCGCCCCAGATCACCCGGCGCCGTTTCGACGAATTATACGAGATGCGTCTGCTGCTCGAGCCGCATGGCGCCGCAAAGGCCGCCGCAACGATGGACGACGCCAAGCTCGATCTGTTGCTCGAAGCTGCCGGCGTGATGTCACGCCGCGAAGGCAAGGATGATCGCGTGCGCTATTCGAATTTCGCCAGACAGGATGCGATCTTCCACGACAAGATCATGGAGTTTTCTCAAAACGAACTCATCCGTGAGACGTTGAGCCACCAGCACACGCACTTCCACATCTTCCGCCTGATGTTCCATGCACGCGTGACCGAGGAGGCGCTTGACGAACACGAGGCGATCCTTGCCGCGTTCGGCTCGGCCGATCCCGATGCCGCCGAAAAGGCGATGCGCATCCATATCGAGCACTCGCGCGATCGCCTGCTCCCGGCATTCGATTGAGGTCGGAACGGATGTCCATTGCCGCGAATATCGCCGGGGAGGGCGGGAGCACGTTGTCCAGCGAAGCGCCTGGTTCGCTTGAACCGGTGCTGCGCGCCCAGGAATTGTCCAAGCAATACGGCCCAGTGACGGTGCTGTCGGACGTCACCCTGGACGTCCTGCCGGGAGAGATCCATGCCATCATTGGCGAGAACGGTGCCGGCAAGTCGACGTTGATGCGGCTGCTGTCCGGCTATGTCGAGCCAAGCCACGGCACGTTGTCGATGAACGGACACGCGGTGAAATTTGCCAAGCCTGCCCAAGCACAGGATGCCGGTATCGCTTTGGTTCATCAGGAGATCCTGCTCGCCGAGGGGCTCACGGTCACCGACAATCTGTTTCTTGGGCGAGAGCTTTCGCGTGGCCATGTCGTGGATGACCGCACCATGCGCCGGCTGGCAACCGAGAAACTGGCGCAGATCGGCTGCGCGGTCTCGCCAAGGGCACTGGTGCGCGACGTTTCGCTGGCAGACCGGCAGATGGTGCAGATCGCTCGCGCCCTGCTTGACGACCACAAGGTGGTTATCTTCGACGAGCCGCCCGCCGTTCTGACCGGTGGCGAGGTCGAGCGCCTGCTGGAGATCGTCCTGCAACTCAAGGCTCACGGCACCGCCGTGCTCTATATCAGCCACCGGTTGGATGAGGTGCAGCGGGTCGCAGACAAAGTGACCGTTCTGCGCGACGGCAAGATGGTCGGCACCTATCCCGGCAAGACGCTGAGCCAGATGGACATGGCGCGGCTGATGGTCGGGCGCGAACTGGCAGCGCTCTATCCTGAGAGAACCGCAGCGCCTTCGGATGTACCGATGCTGAGCGTGAGGAACGCCTCCGTTCCCGGCTATGTGGAGGACGTGTCGTTCACGGTCCACAAGGGCGAGATCCTGGGGTTCGCCGGTATGGTCGGCGCAGGCCGAACCGAACTCTTCGAGGGCATTATCGGCTTGCGCCCGGCAGTTGCCAAGATCGAACTTGAGGGCAAGTCGGTCCATTTCCAATCGCCGCGCGCGGCGATCGACGCCGGCGTCGGTTACCTGACCGAGGATCGCAAGGGCAAGGGACTGCTGCTGCAAGAGCACTTGGCGCCTAACCTGACGCTGTCGGCGCTCGATGTGTTCCATCCCGGCCTCTCGATGGGTCGGCGCCGCGAAGCGCAAGCCCTGGAACAGGCCGTGGAGACATATGACATCAGGCTGAAGAGCCTCGGCGCCAAAGCGGCCCAGCTTTCCGGGGGCAATCAGCAGAAGCTGCTGCTGGCGAAGGTGCTGCTGACCGATCCTTCGGTGGTCATTATCGACGAGCCCACGCGTGGCATCGACATCGCCAACAAGGCGCAGATCTATGCCTTCATCCAGGAGCTTGTGGCCAAGGGCAAGGCCTGCATCGTCATCTCTTCGGAGATGCAGGAATTGATCGGCATCTGCGACCGCATCCTGGTGATGCGCGAAGGCCGCATCACCGGCGAGGTCAGTGGCGCCGAAATGACCGAAAGCAATGTGGCGGTACTGGCGACCAGTGGCCCCAAGCCAGGGCCAAAAGCCAAGGGAGGCACAAAATGGCTGTCATGAGCGAATCCGCACCCAGGCGTCGCCCCCTCGATCTCAACATCAGTTGGACCGATATCGGGCCTTTTCTTGCGCTGGCAGCTCTGCTGGTGGCCGGTTACCTCATCAACCCCGATTTCCTGTCCGCCACCAACCTCGCCAACGTCATCACCCGCAGCGCCTTCATCGCCATTATCGCGGTCGGCGCGACATTTGTGATCTCGTCGGGGGGGCTCGATCTTTCCGTCGGCTCGATGGCCGCCTTCATCACCGGCATCACCATCATGTTCATGAACGCGGTGGCGCCGCATGCCGGCATCTGGGCTATTCCCGCCGGTATGGCGGTTGCGATCCTGGTCGGCCTCCTGTGCGGGCTTGCCAACGGGCTCATCGTCACGGTCGGCAGGATCGAACCGTTTATCGCCACGCTGGGCACGATGGGGATTTTCCGGGCGCTGATAACCTATCTGACCGATGGCGGCACGATACCGATCGACAGGTCGTTGCGCGAGGCCTACCGGCCTGTCTATTTCGGCACGGTCGGCGGGATCCCGGTTCCAATCCTCATATCCGTCGCAGTCGCCGCGGTCGCATCCTTCATCCTTTACAAGATGAAATATGGGCGCAAATGTGCGGCGGTCGGCGCCAATGAGGATGTCGCCCGTTATTCCGGCATCTCGGTGATCAGGACACGGACCGTGGCCTATATCGTCCAGGGTGTCTGTGTGGCGATTGCCGCGATCTGCTACGTGCCGCGCCTGGGCGCCGCAACGCCGACAACCGGACAGCTTTGGGAACTGCAGGTCATCACCGCCGTGGTGATTGGCGGCACCGCATTGCGCGGCGGCAAGGGCCATGTGTGGGGGACAGTCGCCGGCGCCGTCATCCTGGAACTCATCGCCAATCTCATGGTGCTCTCGGACTTCGTCTCCGAATACCTCGTTGCCGCTGTTCAAGGCGTCATCATCATCATCGCCATGCTCATCCAGCGGTTTTCGAATTCGAAATAGCGCCGCGTCCGGACCACGCGGATTAACGTTCTTGTAGGTCCAAGGGAGAAGACAATGTTCAGTAGAAAATGGATTGCGGCAGCGACACTTGGCGCGCTGCTGCTGGCCGGCCAGGCCATGGCGCAAGACAAGAAGGTCATCGCGGTGTCGATACCGGCCGCTGACCACGGTTGGACAGCGGGCATCGTCTACCACGCACAAGCGGCGGCCAAGGAAATCAACGCCGCGTTCCCGAACGTCGAAGTGGTCGTGAAGACGTCGCCGTCCGCGGCGGAGCAGGTCAGCGCGCTTGAGGACCTGTCGGCCAGCCGCAAGCTGGATGCTCTGGTGATCCTGCCTTACAGCTCGGAAGAGCTGACCCAGCCGGTCAACGCTATCAAGGACATGGGCACGTTCATCACCGTCGTCGATCGGGGTCTGACTGACGCCTCCGTCCAGGATCTCTACCTCGCCGGCGACAATATCGCGGTTGGCACCAACACCGCCAAGTTCATGATCGACAAGCTTGGCGGCAAGGGCGACGTCGTTGTGTTGCGCGGCATTCCGACCGTCATCGACGACGAGCGCATCAAGGGCTTCCAGGACACGATCAAAGGCACTGATCTGAAAGTCCTCGACATCCAGTACGCGCATTGGAACAGCGACGAAGCCTTCAAGCTGATGCAGGACTATCTGGCCAAGTACCCGCATATCGATGCGGTGTGGGCCAATGACGACGACATGCTGCTTGGCGTGCTCGAGGCGGTCAAGCAGTCGGGGCGGACCGACATCAAGCTTGCGCTCGGTGGCAACGGCATGAAGGACATCGTCAAGAAAGTGATCGACGGCGACGCCATGACGCCGGTCGAGACGCCATACCCGCCGTCGATGATCAAGACCGCGATCTACATGACAGTCGCCAACCTGATCGGCCAGGCACCCGTCCGTGGCACCGTCAAGCTCGACGCGCCGTTGATCACCCAGGCCAACGCCAAGGAATATTACTTTCCGGATTCGCCATTCTGACCCTATCCGATTTCACAGAAAGGCAGGCGCAGTCTGCGCCTTGCCTAGCTCAAAACACTGAGAGGAAGAACCATGCCAGGCAAAAAGATACTGATGCTGACCGGTGAGTTCACCGAAGAATACGAAATCTTTGTCTATCAGCAAGCGATGGAAGCCGTCGGTCACACCATCCACGTGGTATGCCCGGACAAGAACGCCGGAGATCTGATCAAGACCTCGCTGCACGACTTCGAGGGCGACCAGACCTACACCGAAAAGCTCGGCCATTATGCGCTGATCAACAAGACTTTCTCGGAAGCCGAGAGGCAGCTCGATCAGTATCATGCCGTCTACTGCGCGGGCGGCCGCGGCCCGGAATACATCCGCACCGACAAGCGCGTGCAGGCGATCGTGCGCCATTTCCACGAGGCCAAGAAGCCAATCTTCACCATCTGCCACGGCGTGCAGATCCTGATCGCTGTCGACGGCGTGGTGCGCGGCAAGAAGGTCGCGGCACTCGGCGCCTGCGAGCCGGAGGTGACACTGGCGGGTGGCACCTATATCGACCTGTCGCCGACCGAGGCCTATGTGGACGGGACAATGGTTTCGGCCAAAGGTTGGACGGCGCTTGCTGCGTTCATCCGCGAATGTCTGAAGGTGCTGGGAACGGAAATCCGCCACGCATAAACTTCTGGAACCGACGCATTCGCCAAGGGATGCGTCGGTTCCCTTCAACAGCGCTTCCATATCCATCAACTCGGTCGGGATCGCGGCTTCCGAGCTACGATATAGGCGAGACACTTAAGTATTGCCGCCTGTTGCGCCGCTTTTCGTCCTGCCTGTTCCACTGGTGCTGTTCGACAGGGTCGGCGCGCGGCGTTGTTTCAGCATCCGGATAGGCCGTGTCGTCGACCGTGCGGCCCCGTCGTCCCCCCGAGGCCACCTCGCTCCGGGCTTGCTCATTCGGATTGCAAGCTGCTGACATCAGTCAACGCCTGCAACGGCGCTACGCCACCGGAAATCGGGGTGCGCTTGAGTTCAGGCCCGCGTCAGTAAATCTGGCATCGCGGATAATCCAATAATCTCCCGGCGTCCGGGGCTGGTCATCGGCCTGACGAAAAGAACGGCGTCCAGGAACGATTTCGGCCGGCTGTCGTTGCCTAACATTAGGTATCCCTTATGGACTTTGCGAAATGCCGCTGTGTCAGAATCTATGCCCTCTTGAAATGACGTTCAAATGTCCTCGCTGCGGATTGGCTTTGCTGAAACCCGGGCGCTGGTTCCAGGTTGCGTCCAAATATCGCTGCGAGGGCTGTCACAGCGAAATCCGGATTACGTATCCCGACAAGATTGCACTTTTCCAGAAGTATGCGGATTCGCAGGGCGAGGTCCATCTCCCCCAAAGCATAGCTCAGTCCTGACCAGTCGTTCAGCGGCTAGGCCACGGTCCTGCCAGGAGGGCAGGCGATCTGAAGGCTGACTTCCGGCGGTAGGGTTGCCTGTAGCATGGAACGAAATCCGTTCCCTGCGGTTGGAGTTGTCCAGCTACACGCGATTGAACCGGCCTTGCCCCACAGTCAGGAGCAGTGATGCAAACATACCTGGTGGAACAAATGGAGGGGGATGACGTGGTCGCGGCGAGTAACGTCAATGCGTCCAGCCCGTTCACGGCGGCGACTATGTCAACGGGACGCCAGGTTACCCTGCGGACTTGGGAAAACAATTGGGTTCGTGTAACGGATGAGCTTGGAGGGGAAGTGTTCGCATACTGCTTCGTTTCAAGTACTGGCAAAGCGGATAGCAGCGCGCAGCCCGACACCTCTGTAAGGTAAGGTAGTCCCGCAGCCCGGGCGGGCGCAGGCTGGCCTCTTCATCTTCGAATAATTCAAGCGATTAAGACCGTCTCACGCATCATCCGAATGATTGATGAAAAGATCATGCCGCGGAGCGATAAGCGGCAACAATCCTAGCGTGGGGCCCTTATGTCTCTGGCGCATTTAGAATCTTCGAGGGCGATTCAAACGGTGCAGGCTGACTACCAAGCGGTGGTCCCTTGCCGATGGCTAAAAGCTCCCGATCATGCTCTTGACCATGGCGGGCCTGTTCTACGTCTGCATCAACGGATGGGAACTGGCTTCGCCGACGTTCCTGTCTTTGATCACCTGAGGGAGATCGCCGGGCGTTATTCCGAAAAATTAGCCGCCAGCGACGGCACCAATCGACTGACCTATTCCGAGCTTTTTCGGGCGGTCGAGGCATTGGCCGGCTGGATTGAAGCCGTCGTTCCCGACGGAAATGCGGTTGGAATACTTCAGGCCAACTCGGTCTGGTACACCGTTGCGATGCTGGCCAGCATGGCATCCGGTCGGCCGTCAGTGCCGCTTAACGTGCGAGATCCGGACTCGCGCATCAACGAAATCGTCGCCGACGCGAGGCTCTCCGCCATAATTGGCGACAAAGGCCTCCACGGCCTTGATCTGCCCCAGCACGTTGCCTGGATCGATATGGCGCAATCATTGCAGGCAACGCCCCATCCAGCCGCACACCGTGTGGTTTCTGTCGATGCACCGGCAATCGTGCTTTATACCTCCGGCAGCACGGGCCGCCCCAAGGGGATTGTCAACAGCCAGCGGAACTTGCTGTGCCGAGTGCAGCAATATGTCGATGCGTGCCACATCAATGCACAGGATGTATTCCTGCCTCTGACCGGCCCGGCAACCATCGCCGGCTGTCGGGAAATTCTTGCCGCTCTGCTCACGGGTGCCACGTTGCAGCTTGTGGAGGTTGAAGCCGTCGGCCTGCGCGCGGTTCGCGGCCGCATGCAATCCGAAGGCGTGACGATCACCTATCTGGTGCCGGCATTGCTTCGCGCTCTCTTGGCGGATGAACCCGCGGACGCCTTTGGTTCGCTCAGAGTTGCCCGAATTGGAGGCGAGAAGGTATCTTCGGCCGACATCCGCCTCGTGCGCAAGGCTGTCCCGCCAAATTGCCTGGTGCAGATCGGCTATTCATCGACGGAAACGACGGGATCGCAGTGGTTCTTGCCGCACGATTGGCCGGAATTCGATTCTTCGGCTCCCGTCGGCTGGCTGCTTCCGGGAATCAGCTTCGCAGTGGTCGATGAAGAGGGTTACCCGGTTCAGCCCGGCAAGATCGGAGAACTGTTGATCAGAAGCCCGTATGTCGCGCTTGGACATTGGGAAAACGGGGCCGTTGTTCCGTTTGAAGTAGACCCCGACGACCAGACGCTTCGCATCTTTGCGACGGGCGATCTTGTGCAAATCGGGAGTGACGGCCTGCTGCGGATCATAGGCCGCAAAGGGCGCCAGATAAAGGTCAATGGGCGGCGCGTTGAGCCGGCCGAACTCGAACGGGTGCTGCGTGGCGCGCCGTCGGTGAAGGATGCCGTGGTTATCGTCACCCCGGCGAATGAACTGGTTGCATTCGCCGTACCGCACAGCGGAGCGGGATCCAGTTTTTGCGACGAGCTGCGCCCTCTTGCCAGGACAAACTTGCCGCCGGCGCTTTGCCCGTTGCGACTCCATGCAAGCGCCGAGATACCGCGACTGCCCAGCGGACAGATCGATATGACAACGC
>NZ_RZPF01001160.1:0-1083 GCF_004022735.1 Mesorhizobium sp. M7A.F.Ca.AU.001.01.1.1 | reverse complement strand
TGATGAGGATTCTGGCGGGTGTGCATCAGCACGATTCCGGCGAGATCTTCATGAGCGGCGAGAAGCTCGATCTGAAGTCGCCGCGCGCCGCGCTCGATGCCGGCATTTCGACCGTTTTCCAGGAGCATTCGCTGCTGCCCAATCTGTCGATCGCCGAGAACATGTTCCTCGGCCGGGAGCCGACGACCCGGTTCGGCTCGATCGACTATCCCGCGATGAAAAGCCAGACCGCCAGGGCGCTTGGCGAACTCGGCCTCACGCTCGACCCGTCGCAACTCGTTTCCAACCTGACCATAGCCGAGCGGCAATTCGTCGAGATCGCGCATTGCATCCAGGCCGACGCCAGCGTGCTCATCCTCGATGAGCCGACGGCGGCGCTCAACGCGGCCGATGTCGATGTGCTCAACCGCAACATCCGCCGGCTGCGCGACAAGGGAAAAGCCATCGTCTACATCTCGCATCGCATGGAGGAGATCTTCGAGTTGTGCGACACCGTGACGGTGCTGAAGGATGGCGCACTGGTCGGCACAAGGACGGTGCCCGAGATCACCACCGACGAACTCATCGCCATGATGGTCGGACGCGAACTCCAGGACCTTTTTCCCGATCGTACGGGCGATGTAGGCGATGAGATACTGCGCGTCGAAAACCTCAAGATCACCGAGACATCGCAGCCGCTGTCGCTGACTTTGCACAAGGGCGAGATCGTCGCCCTGGCCGGGCTGGAAGGGCAGGGCCAGCAGCGCTTCCTGCGATCGCTGATTGGCCGCTACCATCCCTTCGCCGGGACGATTTCCATCAACGGCAAGGCGCTGAAGATGCCGCTCCCGGCGTCGGCGGGCGTTCGGTATTTGCAGCAGCTGAAGGTCGGCTTCGTTCCCGAGGACCGCAAGGAAGAGGGGCTCTTCCTCGCTTTGCCGATCGCCCACAACATCGCCATCGGATTGCATTCGAGGCGCCCGGAACTTGCGCCGGCGCGGCCATATCGAAACGTCATCGCCCGCATGATGGAGGTCATGAACATAAAGGCGGCGGGCCTGTCGGCTGCGGTCGGTTCGCTGTCGGGCGGCAACCAGCAAAAGG
>NZ_RZPF01001159.1:0-1083 GCF_004022735.1 Mesorhizobium sp. M7A.F.Ca.AU.001.01.1.1 | reverse complement strand
TGATGTGGCCATGCGCAAATACGGCTCCGACAAGCCGGACCTGCGCAACCCGATCGAGATGCAGGCCGTCTCCGATCATTTTCGCGATTCCGGCTTCAAGGTGTTCGCCAACATCCTGGCCAGCGACCCGAAGGCCGAAGTGTGGGGCATTCCCGCCAAGACCGGCGGCAGCCGCGCCTTCTGCGACCGCATGAATTCCTGGGCGCAGGGCGAGGGCCAGCCGGGGCTGGGCTATATCTTCTGGCGCAAGGAGGGCGACAAGCTCGAAGGCGCCGGTCCGCTCGCCAAGAACATCGGCGAGGAGCGCACCGAGGCGATCCGCCTTCAGCTCGGCCTTGCCGATGGCGACGCCGCCTTCTTCGTTGCCGGCGACCCGAAGAAGTTCGTCTCCTTCGCGGGGGCTGCGCGCACCCGTGCCGGCGAGGAGCTGAACCTTGTCGACCGCGAGCGTTTCGAGCTGTGCTGGATCGTCGACTTCCCGTTCTTCGAGTGGAACGAGGAAGAGAAGAAGATCGACTTCGCCCACAACCCGTTCTCGATGCCGCAAGGTGGCATCGATGCGCTGAATGGCGAGGACCTGCTCGGCATCAAGGCGTTCCAGTACGACATGGTCTGCAACGGTTTCGAGATCGCCTCAGGCGGTATCCGCAACCATCTGCCCGAAACCATGGTCAAGGCGTTCGAGACGGTAGGGCTGGACCGCGCCACGGTCGAGGAGCGCTTCGGCGGCCTCTATCGTGCCTTCCAGTATGGCGCACCGCCGCATGGCGGCATGGCCGCCGGCGTCGACCGCGTCGTCATGCTGCTGCTCGGCGCCAAGAACCTGCGTGAGATCACCATGTTCCCGATGAACCAGCAGGCCTATGATCTGTTGATGAATGCACCCTCGGAAGCGAGCCCGCAGCAGCTTCGCGACCTGGCGCTGCGCGTTGCCGTGCCCAAGAAGGACGCCTGATCGCGCGCTTTGGGCGATGCTTTAAAGAACCGCCCGAACCGATTCTTTCGATTCGCTAATCCCAAGAAAAAGCCCGGCATCGCTGCCGGGCTTTTCGCATAGCGAGATCGCTTCGATCAGTCTTCGTT
>NZ_RZPF01001158.1:0-1092 GCF_004022735.1 Mesorhizobium sp. M7A.F.Ca.AU.001.01.1.1 | reverse complement strand
CCCCTACACATTCAGCAACAAATACTCCCGCTCCCACGGACTGATCACTTCCATGAAGGTCTCGAATTCCGCGCGCTTGATCGCCGCATAGGTCGCGGCGAACGACTTGCCCAGATGAGCGCAGAGTTCCTCGTCGCCCTCGAACAGGTCGACGGCTTCAAGCAGGCCGCGCGGCAGGTCGATCTCGTCGGCATTGGCCGTTGTCAGGACCGGGGGCTCGGCCTTGATCTTGTTGGTGATGCCGATCAGCCCGCAGGCAAGCGATGCCGCCAGCGCCAGATAGGGATTGGCATCGGAGGACGGGATGCGGTTTTCGACGCGCCGTGCCGCCGGATCCGAGCGTGGCACGCGAAACGCCGTGGTGCGGTTGTCATAGCCCCATTTGTTGTTGACCGGCGCCGACGCCGCCTGTGTCAGCCGGCGGTAGGAATTGACATAGGGCGCGAACATCACCAGCGCGTTCGGCACATGCTTCTGCATGCCGCCGATAAAGTGGAAAAAATCGTCGGTTTCCGAGCCGTCAGCGGCCGAAAAGATGTTCTGTCCGGTCTTCTTGTCGATGATCGACTGATGGATGTGCATGGCGGAGCCGGGTTGCCCCTGGATCGGCTTGGCCATGAAGGTGGCGTAGATCTCGTGCTTCAGCGCCGCCTCGCGAATGGTGCGCTTGAACATGAACACCTGGTCGGCCAGTTCGATCGGGTCGCCATGGCGCAGATTGATCTCCAACTGGCCGGCACCTTCCTCGTGGATCAGCGTATCGATCTCCAGGCCCTGGCTTTCGGAGAAATGGTAGATGTCGTCGATCAGTTCGTCGAATTCGTTGACGCCGGCGATCGAATAGCCGGCGCCGCCGCCGATCGCGCGTCCCGACCGGCCAACCGGCGGGGTCAGCGGATAGTCCGGGTCGGGATTCTTGCGCACCAGGTAGAACTCGATCTCGGGCGCCACCACAGGCTTCAGGCCGAGCTTGTCATAGGCGGCCACCACACGCTTCAACACGTTGCGCGGCGTGAACTCGACCGAGCGTCCGTCCTGGTGGACGAGGTCGCAGATGACCGCTGCCGTCGGGTCTTCTTCCCAGGGCACCAC
>NZ_RZPF01001157.1:0-1098 GCF_004022735.1 Mesorhizobium sp. M7A.F.Ca.AU.001.01.1.1 | reverse complement strand
GACAGGATGAGGCGCGACTGTCACTGCAGTTTTCAGGTGCCAGGTGAGGGTCCTCGTCACCGGCGCGTCGGGTCTGATCGGAGCTTCTCTTTGTGCGCGCCTGGCCGCCGATGGATATGAAATCGTTCGCGTACTGCATCGTGCCGGCGCCGCGCCCTTCAGAGGCTTGCCGCCTGTCTTGCTCGACATGGCAAAGGCGCTGCAGACGCAGGACTGGAGCCCGCATCTGATAGGCATCGACGCGGTCGTCAACTGCGCCGGTGTGCTGCAGGACAGCGCGCAAGAAAGCACTGGCGGTGTGCATGCGGGTGGCGCATCGGCACTCTTTGCCGCCTGTGAGCAGGCGGGCGTGAGAAAAGTCATTCACTTCTCGGCAATCGGGGTCGATCGGCTGCAGCCGTCCGCCTTCTCGGCCACCAAGCTGGCTGGCGACCAGGCGTTGATGGCGCGCGATTTGGACTGGGTCATCCTGCGCCCGTCGGTCGTGCTGGGCCGGCCGGCGTTCGGCGCCAGTGCGCTGTTTCGCGGACTGGCCGCATTGCCACTGTTGCCGGTGATGCCCAGCACGGGTCGGCTTCAGGTCGTACAGTTGGATGACGTGATCGCCACTGTCCTGCATTTTCTCCGGCCCGATAGCGCATCGCACCTTGCGCTTGACCTTGCCGGACCTGAAGCGCTGCCGATTAGCAAGGTGGTCGGCCTCTACCGCCGCTGGCTTGGGTCGAGACCGGCTGGAGAGTTCACTCTGCCCGGTAGCGTCGCGGCCGGCCTGTACCGGGTCGGCGATGCGGCGGCTCTGCTCGGCTGGCGCCCGCCGATGCGCAGCAATGCGGCCAAGGAAATCGTGCGGGGCGCTGTCGGCGACCCGCAGGCGTGGATCACTGCGACAGGGATCCAACCATCCAGCCTCGAAGCGGCGCTAAAGCTCAATCCCGCGACGGTGCAGGAGCGATGGTTCGCCCGTCTCTATTTCGTCAAGCCGGCGATCTTTACTGTCCTGCCCTTCTTCTGGATCATGACCGGCATCATTTCCCTGACCACCGGCTGGCGCCGCGGGGTCGACTTGCTGGTCGGCACGGCCATCGGTCCGCTGGCGGA
>NZ_RZPF01001156.1:0-1100 GCF_004022735.1 Mesorhizobium sp. M7A.F.Ca.AU.001.01.1.1 | reverse complement strand
CGGCACAGCCGACCACACCAAGCTTGGCATCCTGCTCAACGAAACGCGTGGTGCCGCGGTCTGGGGCCGCTATGCCAATGCCGTATTCGACGCGGCGATCGCCGGCTCGGCTCTGGCTATCCGTATTATCAGCGAAGGCGGGGCAGGGTTGGCCGCATTGGTCGAACTCTTGATCGAACGCGGCGCCAATCCCGCCCTTGTCGTGGCTGGCGGCGGGGTCATCTCGGAGCAGCCGATGTTGATGACGGCATTCGTCGAGGCCATGGCAAAGGTCTCGCCGTCGAGCCAGGTGCTGCTGCTGCGCGAGCCGCCGGTGCTGGGTGCGGTCGCCTTGGCGAGACGACTGCTGGTCGGTCAGGGCCAATCTTCGGGAATTGGAGCGGTTTGAATGATGAAGCGTATCGGCTATCGCCCGGCGGTGGCGCGCCAGACGGAAAGTCTCGAAATCGGCCGGCGTTCGGTGGCCTCGTCGCTTGACGACCTCGATCTCGGCGCTTTTGCCGGCAAGACGATCGGGCTTGCCGGCATCGGCGCCAGCTATCAGGCGGCGCTGGCCGGTGCGCTTTATCTGCGCGCCTCCGGTATCAAGGCTTTTGCCTATACGCCGACCGATCTCTATGGCCGGACGGATGCAGCTGCCGATGCGTTCATCGCGCTGTCGGCCTCCGGGCAGAGCCGCGAAATCTACGACGTCATGCGCGAGGCGTCGGGCGCGCCGCGCCTGGCGGTCTGCCGTGGCAGCGGCAATCCGCTGGCTGATCTGACTGGTGCTGTGCTTGCCACGGATTCTGGCGCCGACAATGGCGCAAGCTCCACCGGCTATACCGGGACCTTGCTGGCGCTCGGCATGCTGATCGACAGGCTCGCCGGCAACAGATTCGACTGGACGACTTTGTCACCTGCAGCCGCCACCGTCCTTTCCGGTGCGCAAAGCGCTGCCGGGCAGGCGGCCCGGCTGCTGCAGGGCAGAACATCCATCGACATCGTCGCCGCCGGTGTCGGCTTCGCCAATGCCGGCGAGGCGGCGATGCTGATACGCGAGGCGGTGCGGGTGCCGGCATCGGGATGGGACACGCTGAACTATCTGCACGGGCCGATGG
>NZ_RZPF01001155.1:0-1101 GCF_004022735.1 Mesorhizobium sp. M7A.F.Ca.AU.001.01.1.1 | reverse complement strand
GCGGCGGAAATGGCCCCGTCGCCCCCACCCGCCAGCACGATGTCGACCGAGCGACGCGAAGCGGCGTTGTCCAGCGTCTCCACCACATCCTTGCCGGCGACAATTTCGATGCTGAGCGAGTGGCCTGCCGTTTCCAGCGTCTGATGCATCCTGTCGGAGAAAGCGGCGAGGTCGGTGGTGCGCAAAGTGCCGCCGTCCCGGTTCAGCACCGCTGCAAATCTCATGCCCCGCTCCACCAGGTCAGCCAAATGGCGGCCGGGATATACCCAGCCAACGGCTGAAACGCGGCGTCGACAGAAAGGTTCCTCTTGCCACGGGGTGACTACCCCAGCGGCTCAATAATTTCCGTGGTTTCGTTCCCGGACCGCAGCGCTTTGTCGGAACAACTGACCCGGTCACGACGTTGTGAACCTGCAGATGCCGCGTTCCCCAAGGAGACGCGGCGCATGAGATCAGGCACGAGGAGAGACTACCATGATCCGCAATCTTTTAGCCACGACGGCGCTCGCAACCTTTGTCGCGACCGGCGCCTATGCGCAGAACGCAACAAATACGGCGCCTGCCACGCCCGCCGTCCAGGAGCCCGCCGCCGCTCCTGTGGCACGCGCAGAGGGCAGCATCGTCACCAACATCATCGGTGAGTCCGTCTACAACGGCACCGGCGACGATGCCGAAAACATCGGCAAGGTCAGCGACGTCGTGTTCGACAAGGATGGGCAGGCGAAATCCGTTGTCATCGACGTCGGCGGTTTTCTGGGTGTCGGCGCCAAAAGCGTTGCTTTCGATTACGGCAAGCTGCAGTGGGCCGAAAAGAATGGCGACCGCTGGTTGGTGGCCCAGACGACCAAGGACGAACTGACGGCGCAGGCAGAATTCGATAAAAAGCCTTACAGCCCGACCCCAGCACCTGCGGCATCGACCGACGCAACAGCGCCGGCAGCACCCGCGACGACGGACACAGCGCAAAAGCCTGTCGACATGAACGCCGCTTCGGCAGAACCAGTCAAGCGCGCCGACGGCAATCTCGCCACCAACATCATCGGGGAAAACGTCTATAACGGCACCGGCGATGACGCCCAGAACATCGGCGACGTCAACGAC
>NZ_RZPF01001154.1:0-1103 GCF_004022735.1 Mesorhizobium sp. M7A.F.Ca.AU.001.01.1.1 | reverse complement strand
CCCCGATGCCATCTATGCGGCTCGCGAGGCACTGGCGCTGGCGATCGGCACTGCGAACCGGGACGTTTTTTCGGGCCTCTACCTCAGCCTTGCCGACAGAGAAGCGTTCAGCCCCGACGCGGCAAGCGCCGGGCGACGCGCCTTGCGCAACACCCTGCTGGATTATCTGTCGCTGCAGCCGGGCGGAGCGGAACTCGCTGCCGGGCATTTCCAGTCCGCGACCAACATGACCGACCGCGCGGCAGCACTTGCCGTGCTCGCGCATCGTCACCACGGTTCGCCCGAGGCGGTCGAGGCGCTGGCGGCTTTCGAGACGACCTACGGGTCCGACCCGCTGATCATGGACAAATGGTTCCAGATCCAGGCCAGCGTACCGGGGCCGCAAACCGTCGACACCGTGAAGGCCTTGACCAACCACCCGGCCTTCTCGATGGGCAATCCGAACCGGGTGCGCTCGCTGATCGGCACCTTCTCCAGCGCCAATCAGACCGGCTTCCACCGGGCCGACGGCGAAGGCTACTGGTTCTTTGCTCAAACCGTCCTCGAGGTTGAAAAGCGCAACCCGCAAGTGGCGGCAAGGCTGGCGACGGCGCTCAGATCCTGGCGTTCGCTCGAACCCTTGCGGCAGGCGAAGGCCAGGGAAGCGCTGCTCTCGATCGCCGGCGCCGAAAACCTGTCGGCGGATCTGCGGGATATTGTCGAGCGCACGCTGGCTTAGCCGCTCTCTTCCTTCTCCCCTTGTGGCAGAAGGGAGATCCGTGCACGCCGCCAAGCTGGTGAATTTCAACCAGGACCTGCCAGCAGCGGCTTCCGTTAGGCGCTGCGCCAGCGAAAGCCCATTATTTTAGTCGATTTTTAATCTTTTTTCGCCGGACCACTGGACAAGGCGAATCACCTTTGATTCTTTACTGACGATTCGGAAGTGCGGCGTTTGCCGGATCACCAAGCAGCATAGGCAAATTCGGGGAGTGCCATTTATGGCGAAGGCGGACGCGTGGGGCGCGCCCGGAGGGACGGTTTTTGCGCATCGTGAGACGCGCGGCGACGGTCTTGCCGGGAATACGCGACTCATCGCCGAACCGGCCTACCGGCGGCTTCTGGCC
>NZ_RZPF01001153.1:0-1112 GCF_004022735.1 Mesorhizobium sp. M7A.F.Ca.AU.001.01.1.1 | reverse complement strand
GAACAGGCGCCGCAGGTGCCCTGATGACAGCCGCCCTTCGGCGAGGTGTCGCCGATCTTGTCGCGCAGCGCCTGAAGCAGCGTCGTGCCGCTGTCGATGAATTCGGCCTTTTCCGAGCCGTTGAGCGTGAATTGAACCGGAACCTTTGCCATGTTTTCCTCCCAGCGCGCCTGCCCGAACCAGCGGACAGACGCGCGCCCCCGAACAAATATTATGCGAGCAGCAACCGCCCGAGATGAACCGGCAGGACTTCGGCGCGATACCAGGCGCTGGCGATCGGGTCGGTGATGGGCGAGGTGCCATCACCGGCCGCGGCCAAGGCCGGCGCGATGCCGTCAGCGGTTAGCGTTCGGCCGATCAGCGCTTTTTCCGCCGCCCTGGCGCGCATGGGCCGATCCGCCATGCAGCCGAGTGCGATCCGCGCCGAGGTCACCGAGCCATCCGACGACAGTTCCAGAGCACCGGCTATGCTGAGCACGGAGACGCCCTTGGGCTTGACCCTCGACACTTTCAGGAAGCGGAAACTGTCGGCCTTCGGAAGCGTGAAGCTCACGGAAGTGACGACGACGCGGCTGCCGCCCCGATTGGCCAGAAAAGTCTCGATCGGCGTTTCACCGTCATCGGTGCTGACCGTCGCATCGAGCGCCAGCAGGGCAACAGCGAAATCGCCATACGGGCTCGGGGCAAAAAGATTGCCGCCGACGGTCGCCATGTTGCGGATGGCCGGGCCTCCGACGGCACGGGCGGCCTTGGCGAGCGTGCCGAGCCCCGGATGGCCGGCGATCGCCGCCATGGTCACCGAAGCGCCGATGCAGACTTTATCGCCGGCAACGGCGATGGTGGACAGGGACGGCTCGGTCGACCTGATAAGGCCGGAAACCGAAACGTCGCCTTCATTGGCCGCGCGGACGACCAGCGTGCCGCCACCGAGATAGCGGGTGCCGGCCGCCTTCAGTGCCGCGTTCGCGTCTTTCACCGTTGCAAAAGTCTGCAGTGCCAGCGCCATGGTCTGGCTCCTGTCAGCTCTGGCCGGCGAAATGGCTTTTCAGGGCGTCGAAGCCGCCCTGAAAGACATTGGCGCCCATGCCCTCGGCCAGCTTGTCTGCCTCCTC
>NZ_RZPF01001152.1:0-1115 GCF_004022735.1 Mesorhizobium sp. M7A.F.Ca.AU.001.01.1.1 | reverse complement strand
ACCGCGGCATGACCGGCTCCCAGCGCGATACGCTTCTTGGCTTCCTGGATGGCTATGACAGAAGTGCCGCCCCGACGCTGACGATCCAGGTCCCGAGCGGATCGGCCAACGAGGTCGCCGCGACCACGGCGGCCCGCGATTTCGCCCGGCTGGCGGTTGCCAGCGGCATCAAGCGCAATCGGATTGTCGTGACCTCCTATCAGTCCGCCTCCGCCGAAGCCTCTGCCCCGATTCGCGTTGCTTATATCTCGGTGAAAGCCCAGACCGATAAGTGCGGCCGCTGGCCCGAAGATCTTATGGAGACATCGGAGAACAAGCACTATGCCGACTTCGGCTGCTCCTATCAGAACAATCTTGCCGCCCAGATGGCCAATCCCGCCGACCTGCTCGGCCCGCGTAAATCTGCCAATATTGATCCGGCAAATCGTAGCCAAGCCATCGATGTTTACCAAAAGAGAGGCATTTCGGAAGAGTTCCTCGGCAATTCGGAAGTGACGTACTGAGCCGCAAATCTCGGATAGAACAGGCCACGGGAGAGAGCATGACGATGAGCAACCTTGCCTACGACGCCCCGGTGGACGGCAGCGATACCTCGCAGCAGGACATCGCCGCGATGCAGGCGTTGCGGCCGATCCCGCGCATCTCGATCCAGGCATTCTGCGAGACCGAGGGTGTTGCCAACCCGGTCGAGCGCGCCGGCGAGGACCGTCGCATGACGAAGGCGCATCTCAAGGTCCACATGGGCGGTGTTCCCACTGCCATCGAATTCTACCAATCGGCGCCGACGCCCAATCTGATCCTGCTGGAATCGCGCAGCGAGCCCAAGCAATTGCTGGAACAACTCGCCCAGCTTTCGGAATATTGCGATCCGACGTCGAAGGTGGTGGTGATCGGCCACTACAATGATGTCGGCCTCTACCGGGAACTCATCCGCAACGGCATTTCCGAATATGTGATCGCTCCGGTCTCGATGGCCGACATCGTCAGCGTGGTGTCGTCGATTTTCATCGATCCGGAAGCCGAGCCGCTCGGCCGCTCGATCGCCTTCGTCGGCGCCAAGGGCGGTGTCGGCTCCTCGACGATCGCCCACAATGTGGCTTGGGCGATGTCCTCCC
>NZ_RZPF01001151.1:0-1115 GCF_004022735.1 Mesorhizobium sp. M7A.F.Ca.AU.001.01.1.1 | reverse complement strand
GTCCCGAGCAAGTGGCTGAAAAGATCGTCGCCCAGCACAAGATCTTCGGCAATGACCGCTTCCTGCTGCAGATGGCGATCGGCACCATGCCGCACGCCAAGATCATGAAGGCGATCGAACTCTACGGCACCAGGGTGGCGCCGATCGTGCGCAAGGAAACAGCCAAGCCCGCCACAGCCGTCACGTCGCCGGCAGCCTGACCCGGAGCCGGCGCGAGCGGCCTCAATCCCGAAGCCGGCTCATGGAACCCTCGCCCGTAACTCTGCGTTTCATGGAGGCGATTGCCGTGCGAAGGGGCGCCGGCTTGAGGGGTGACCATGAAAACCGAACCCACAGCCTGGGGACAGGACGTTTCCGATGAACCGGATTCGCGCGTCGCGGCTCGCGCCGACACGCGTCTGATGCGCTCGTTGCTGATCGGCATCTTTCTCTTCATGGCCATCTACGCGCTCTATTTCGCCCGCGCCTTTTTCATGCCAGTGCTTCTGGCTTTCCTGCTGGCGCTGACGCTGACGCCGATCGTCCGGCTGCTGCGCAAGCACGGTATCCCGGAAGTGATCTCGGCAACCCTTCTGGTGCTGTTGTCCCTTTGTGTGTTCGCCACCGCCGGCTATCTGCTCAGTGGCCCGATCATCGATCTTATCAACAACACCTCGTCGATCGGCCAGAAGCTCACCGAACGGTTGGCGCAATTGCGACAGCCGCTCGAGAAGATCATGCAGATTTCGCATCAGATCGAACAACTGACCGAGACCTCGCAGGAGTCCGGTATTCAGAAGGTGGCGGTGGCGCAGTCCGGCATCCTGTCGGCGGCCGCCAGCAACATCCTGTCGGCGGGAACAGGCCTCACCATTATCTTCGTGCTGTCGCTGTTCCTGCTCGCCTCCGGCACGATGTTTTATGAAAAGATCATCCAGTCCTTCGCCAGCCTCAGCGAAAAGAAGCGGGCGCTGCGCGTCGTCTATGACGTCGAACGCGAAATCTCGCACTATCTGCTCACCGTCACCATCATCAATGCCGGCCTCGGCACGGTCATCGCTCTCGGTCTTTGGGCGCTCGGCGTGCCCAATCCGCTGGTCTGGGGCGTTGCTGCCGCCCTGCTCAATTTCCTGCCC
>NZ_RZPF01000114.1:0-11702 GCF_004022735.1 Mesorhizobium sp. M7A.F.Ca.AU.001.01.1.1 | reverse complement strand
CATTCGAACATCGGCTTCGCTGAGGCCGACCATCTCCTTGCGGGCAGCCGCCGCCGTTGGATCAACCTTGGCGATACGCGACGTGTCGTCGGGAACGACGCAGGAAGACTGGATGGCGACACAGAGAGCAGCGAGGCCAAGCTTTCGAATGCAGGAAAATATCATGCCGACTGTCAGATTTGCCCGATTGTCAGATTTTGCGTGGCGCCCGCCGCTCCTTTCTACCTAGGCAGACAGGCGAGCGGATCAACCCGTTCAGCTTCACGAAAAAGTGGCTGTGGCTGCATCATGGCCGGTCGGGAAGCCAACGCCCTGGCGGAAGCGGGCTCGCGCCGGAACGGCGCGCCAAGGTCCGCATCCATGGTCACCCATCAATGACCCTGCAACTGTTTCCGCCGCCAGGACGCGGGCGCTTCGCCGACCCGCGCGCGAAAGAATCGTGAAAAATACGCCGGGTCGTCGAAGCCGATCTCGTAGGCGATGTCCTCGACCGAGCGTACGGTGAACAACAGCAGCCGCTTGGCCTCCAGCAGCCGTCGCTCACCGACGACGCGTTTGACGCCGCTGCCCAGCACCGCGCGGCTGGCCTTGTCGAGAAGATGCGGCGTCGTGGCCAGCGCCTCGACGTAGCGATCAACAGGCCAGTTGTCGCGGAAATGCGCATCGGCGAGCCGGCGCAGCCCCAACGCCAGTGAGGCATCAGAAGACGCCGTGGCATCCTTTGTCTCGGGACTGAGGCGCGCGATGTGGGAGAGCGCGACGGCGATCAGCGCCTGCAGGACCCTGTCTTTGCCGGCTTGCGCCTCGGCGTATTCGGCGGCGATCATCTCCAGCACCGCCGCCAATCTGGCCCACGCTGCGTGCTGCGGCATGCCGTCGGCAAAGACCGGCCGGTCCAGCGGCAGCAGGCTGTGAGCCGCGATGGCCGCAAGCGCGCCGTCGGCGACCGAGACGACGATGGCGTCGGTGCCGGGGCCGATCGAGAAGCCGTGCACGATAGTGCTCGGCACGAAACTCACGGCAGGCGCCGAAAAGTCCCAGGATCGGTCTTCGATGCGGTAGGTACCGGAGCCGCTGGTCCAGAAGGTGATCTGACCCATCTGCGGGTGCTTGTGCGCGGCGACCTCACCAAGATGGATATTGCCGCGCGCAAGCACCGTCTCGACATGCAGAAAACCGACATCGAGCGGCCGCACCGGCTCGCCATAGACGAAGAAGTCGGGGATGGATCTCTGGCTCATGACGCCGGAAAAAGTCCAATCGGTTTTGCCGTTCCGTCCATAACCGATCGATGCCCAGGGCGCTAGGGTTACGGCTTAAGAGGAGGACCATCATGCGATCAGAAGACTTCCGCACCGATAAGGCACGCCCATTCACCGGGGCCGAGTATCTGGAGAGCCTGCGCGATCGCCGCGAGGTCTATATCAACGGCGAACGCATTGCCGACGTCACCACGCATCCGGCGATGCGCAATTCGGCGCGGTCGCTGGCGCGCCTCTACGACGCCCTGCATGATCCAAAGCGGCGGGACGCGCTGACGTCACCAACCGACACCGGCTCGGGCGGCTACACCCACAAATATTTCCGCGTTGCCAAGTCTTCCGCCGAGCTTGTTGCCCAGCAGACGGCGATCGCGGAGTGGTCGCGCATGTCCTATGGCTGGATGGGCCGCACGCCCGACTACAAGGCGGCGCTGATGAACACGCTCGGCGCCAATGCCGACTGGTACGGGCCGTTCAAGGACAATGCCCTGTCCTGGCACAAACGCGCGCAGGAAGCCGCGTTGTTCATGAACCACGCCATCGTCAACCCGCCGATCGACCGCCACAAGCCGGCCGAACAGGTGAAGGATGTCTTCGTCCACATCAACAGGGAGACGGACGCCGGCATCTACGTGTCCGGCGCCAAGGTGGTGGCGACGTCCTCGGCGCTGACGCACTACAATTTCCTGGCGCAAGGGTCGGCGACGGTGACCGAGGATCCGTCGCTGTCGGTGATGTTCATCGTGCCGATGAATGCGCCGGGGATAAAGATGTTCTGCCGCGTCTCCTACGAGCAGACGGCCAACACGGTGGCGGCACCCTTCGACTATCCGCTGTCGTCGCGCTTCGACGAGAACGACGCGATCCTGGTGCTCGACAATGTCTTCATCCCCTGGGAGGACGTGCTGGTGCTGCGCGATGCGCAAAAAATCCTGTCCTTCCATCCGGCCTCCGGCTTCATGCATGGCTACTGCTTCCAGGGCTGCACGCGTTTCGCCGTCAAGCTCGACTTTCTCGCCGGCCTGCTGGCCAAGGCGCTGCGCGCCACGGGCGGCGATGCTTTCCGCGGCAACCAGGCGGCACTGGGCGAGGTCATTGCGCTCAGGCACATGTTCTGGAGCTTTTCCAACGCCATGGCCTACAACCCGATCCCATGGGCGAATGGCGCCGTCCTGCCCAACCTCGAAGCCGCCCTTGCCTACCGCACCTTCATGTCGGAAGCCTATCCGCGCGTCATCGACACCGTGCGCCGGGTGATCGCCTCGGGGCTGATCTACCTGCCGTCGTCGGTGCGCGACTTCAACAACCCCGAGATCGACAAATATCTGGCGCAATATGTGCGCGGCTCCAACGATATGGGCCACATCGAACGCATCAAGATCATGAAGCTGTTGTGGGATGCGACCGGCACCGAGTTCGGCGGCCGCCACGGGCTCTATGAGCTCAACTATGCCGGTGCGCCGGAAGAGGTACGGCTGCAGGTGCTGAAAGGCGCCGAGCGCGGCGGGCGGCTGAAGGCGATGGAAGAGCTGGTCGACACCTGCATGGCCGATTATGACGAGAATGGCTGGACCGGCGATACCTGGTTCAATCCGCTTGTCTCAACGGCCGAGTGAAATCACATGGCCACGCAGATTTCGAAAGCCGATTTCCGCGACGCCATGGCGAGGGTCTGCGCGCCGGTCAACATCGTCACCACAGACGGGCCGGCAGGACGCGGCGGCTTCACCGCCACCGCCATGTGCAGCGTCTCGGACGAGCCGCCGACGCTGCTCGTGTGCATGAACGGGCGCTCGACCCAGGCCGCCATGTTCCTGTCCAACCGGCGCTTCTGCGTCAACGTGCTGACGCATGACCACATGCATCTGGCGGGAAAGTTCGCCGGCGCGACCAGGGACATGGAGGCGCGCTACGCCTCGGCGCGCTGGCAGACGCTGACCTCCGGCACGCCGGCGCTGTCGGATGCGATCGTCAACTTCGATTGCGAGATCGAGACCGTGCATGTCGTCGGCACGCACAATGTCATGATCGGCCGCGTCATCGATGTCCGGCACGGCAGCGGCGGCTCGGCCCTGCTCTATGTCGACCGGAATTATACGCAGCCGACACGGTTGGGCAGCTTTGGCGGGTGAGCCTGGACGAAACGGCCAGGACCGACCGCTCAGCTCTCGCCGTCGATCAAGCTCTCCAAGAGGTCGAGGAGCTGCTCCAGCTTCTCATGCCCAAAACGCTGTTCGATGTCGTCATAGATGACGCGACGCTCGGGCGACAGGGCGTCGATCAGGGCGGAGCCGGCAGGCGCAATGGTCAGCACGACGCGGCGGCCGTCGCCTTCGGCCTTGTTGCGGGTGATGAATTTGCGTCCCTCGAGCGCCTTGATGATGCGCGTCAGGCTGGGCGGCAAAACCGAGGCGCGATCGGCAAGTTCCGTCGCCTCGACCGGGCCGGCTTCGCTGAGCACACGCAGCACGCGCCATTGCTGTTCGGTCACGTCATGCGCCGCAAGCATCGGCCGAAACCGCGCCATCACCGCTTCGCGGGCATGAAGCAGCGCCATCGGCAGGGAACGACGGGTATTTTCAGGCAGCAAAAAAGAGCCTCCCACGCTTGCGATCGAAACAGGCCTTCCCTCGGCCGAATCCGCCAGCCGGGGCCCGTTCCTGCCATCCCGTATCGTTGCGCCAAGGCCGATGCAAGACTTGACTTCGCGGATGCGGCATGTAATTAACGCGTTAACTACAACAAAGCAATAACCCAGGGAAACGAAGCGCCGTGCCTCACTTCTCCATCGAGTATTCGGCCAATCTCGATGCCAAGGTCGATATGGACGAATTGTGCGCGCTGGTGTTGCGCACAGTGCTGGACACCGGGCTGTTCGAGACCGGCGCCGTGCGGGTGCGGGCCTTTCGCGCCGAGGCCTACGCGATGGCCGACAGCCTGCCGGAAAACGCTTTTCTCGACATGTCGTTTCGCATCGGCACCGGCCGCAGCCCGGACGAGAAGAAGCGGACCGGCGAGGCTGTCTTCGCGGCGGTGAGCGAATACCTTGCCACCCTGTTCGAGACCCCGCATTTCGCCCTGTCGCTCGAAATCCGGGAAATCGACCCGGTGCTCAGCTGGAAGAAAAACGCAATCCACCCGCGGCTGCGCGGCAAGTGACGGAACCCGACATGTCCGACCTGCAAGGCAATCTGAAAAAGGCCGAGGCCTATCTGGCCCGCTTCAAGCGCGATGGCGTTTTGAACCAGATCGGCGGCGAGGCGGTGCCGGCCCTCGATGGCGCGACGTTCGAAACGCTGTCGCCGGTCGACCTCAAGCCGCTGGCAAGCGTCGCGCGCGGCGGGGCCGCCGACATCGACCGCGCCGCCAAGGCGGCGAAGGCGGCGTTCCCAGCCTGGGCAGCCATGCCTGGCGAGGCACGCAAGAAGCTGCTGCACAAAATCGCCGACGCAATCGAAGCGCGCGCCGAGGAGATCGCTTTTGTCGAATGCATGGATACCGGCCAGGCGCTGAAGTTCATGGCCAAGGCAGCGCTGCGCGGTGCCGAGAATTTCCGTTTCTTCGCCGACCGCGCGCCCGAAGCGCGCGACGGCGAGACGCTGCGTACGACAGGCCAGGTCAATATGACGACGCGCGTTCCGATCGGCCCGGTCGGCATCATCACGCCGTGGAACACACCGTTCATGCTGTCGACGTGGAAGATTGCGCCAGCGCTGGCGGCCGGCTGCACCGTGGTTCATAAGCCGGCTGAATTCTCGCCGCTGACCGCCCGCCTGCTGGTCGAGATCGCCGAGGAGGCCGGCCTGCCGAAAGGCGTATGGAACCTGGTCAACGGCCTTGGTGAAGACGCCGGCAAGGCGCTGACCGAGCATCCCGACATCAGGGCGATCGGTTTTGTCGGCGAAAGCCGCACCGGTTCGATGATCATGAAGCAAGGCGCCGGCACGCTGAAGCGCGTGCATTTCGAGCTTGGCGGCAAGAACCCTGTGATCGTCTTTGCCGACGCCGATCTCGAGCGCGCCGCCGACGCCGCCGTATTCATGATCTATTCGCTGAATGGCGAGCGCTGCACCTCGTCGTCGCGGCTTCTGGTCGAAGCCTCGATCTATGAAAGCTTCACCGCCAAAGTCGCGGAGAGGGCGAAGCGCATCGTCGTCGGCCACCCGCTCGATCCGAAAACGGTGGCCGGGCCGCTGATCCATCCGGTGCATGAAAAGAAGGTGCTGTCCTATATCGACATCGGCAGGTCGGAGGGGGCGACGCTGGCCGTCGGCGGCGGCAAGGTCGATGGACCGGGAGGCGGCTGTTATGTCGGCCCGACCCTGTTCACCAACGTGACCAACGGCATGCGCATCGCGCAGGAGGAGATTTTCGGGCCGGTGCTGAGCGCCATTGCGTTCAACGACGAGGCGGAAGCGCTGGCGCTGGCCAACGACACGCAATACGGCCTGACCGGCTATCTCTGGACCTCTGACGTCACCCGCGCCTTCCGTTTCACCGATGCGCTGGAGGCCGGCATGATCTGGGTTAACTCCGAGAACGTGCGGCATTTGCCGACCCCCTTCGGCGGCGTCAAGAATTCCGGCATCGGCCGCGACGGCGGCGACCATTCCTTCGACTTCTACATGGAGACGAAGAACGTCGCCTTCGCGACGACGGCGCACGCGATCCAGAAACTCGGCGGCTGACCGGAGGAAATCGGATGCCCTTGCCCAAACCCAATCTCTACCCCGCCTTCAACATCGTGCGCCTCAGCCATGTCGAGTTGGCTGTCACCGACCTCGCCAAATCCCGCGCCTTCTATGTCGACACGCTCGGCCTGCAGGTTACCGACGAGACATCAGGCGCCATCTACCTGCGCGCCATGGAGGAACGTGGCCATCACTGCATCGTGCTGCGCAAGGCGACGACGCCGGAAGCGCGCGACCTCGGCTTCAAGGTCTTTTCGGACGAGGACCTCGATAAGGCCGAGTATTTCTTCAAGGGCAAGGGCCTGCCGGTGGAATGGGTCGAGCGGCCCTACCAGTCGCGCACTTTTCGGACGCGCGACCCGCACGGGATTCCGCTGGAGTTCTATGCCCAGATGGAAAGGCTGCCGCCGATCCATCAGAAATATGCGCTCTACAAGGGCGTCAAGCCGCTACGCATCGACCACTTCAACTGCTTCTCGCCCAATGTCGACGAGTCCGTCGCCTTCTACAACGAGCTCGGTTTTCGCGTCACCGAATACACCGAGGATGCCGCAACCGGGAAGCTTTGGGCAGCTTGGACGCATCGCAAGGGCGGCGTCCACGACATCGCGTTCACCAACGGCATCGGCCCGCGCCTGCATCATGTCGCCTTCTGGGTGCCGACGCCGCTCAACATCATCGACCTGCTCGACCTGATGGCGACCACGGGCTATTTGCCGAACATCGAACGCGGCCCTGGTCGGCACGGCATCTCCAACGCCTTCTTCCTCTATGTCCGCGACCCGGACAACCACCGTATCGAGATCTACTGTTCGGACTACCAGACGGTCGATCCGGACCTGGAGCCGATCAAGTGGGACCTCAAGGACCCGCAGCGCCAGACGCTGTGGGGCGCACCGGCGCCGAAAAGCTGGTTCGAGGAGGGCAGTGCGTTTGCCGGGGCGGAGGCGCGCCAGCCGGATTTGGCGGCTTCGCCGATCATTGCGCCGTGAGTGGGATTTTGGAGATGTCAGCGTTCCGTGGCGCCCCCCTCTGTCCTGCCGGACATCTCCCCCTCAAGGGGGGAGATTGGCTAGGCCCATGGTCAGCGCCTCTGTTGCAGCGTTGGAAATTGGCGAAGGCAGAGATGACATCCGATCTCCCCCCTTGTGGGGGAGATGTCCGGCAGGACAGAGGGGGGCGCCGTAGAGCGCCATCCTCGCCCACCACCATTGCCGGAGCCGCAGCATGAAACACGCACGGCTCGCCACCTTCACCGTCGGCGGCAAGGCGCGCTATGGCGCGGTCACCAGCAAGGGTGTCATCAACCTGTCGGCGCGCCACGGCCAGTGGCCGACGCTGCGGGAAGCGATCGAGGCCGGCGCCTTGCGGCGGCTGGCGGAAGAGGCCGAGGCCTTCCCGATCGATTTCCCGCTCGACGCCATTGCCTACGAAATTCCGATCCCTTCGCCGGAAAAGATCATCTGCGTCGGCGTCAACTATCCGGACCGCAACGAGGAGTACAAGGACGGCCAGGCAGCACCCTCGAATCCGTCGCTGTTCGTCCGTTTTCCCCGCTCCTTCGTCGGCCATGGCGCGCCGCTGGTGCGGCCGCCGGAATCCCCGCAGCTCGATTATGAGGGCGAAATCGTCATCGTCATCGGCAAGGCGGGACGGCGCATTGCCGAGGCCAACGCGCTCAGCCATATTGCGGCATTGTCGCTGTGCAATGAAGGCACCATCCGCGACTGGGTGCGGCATGCCAAGTTCAACGTCACGCAAGGCAAGAATTTCGACCGCAGCGGCTCGATCGGCCCTTGGCTGGTGCCGTTCACCGACGCGGAGCAGATCGCCGACATCGCGCTGACCGCCCGCGTCAATGGCGAAATCCGCCAGCAGGACCGCACCAGCCGGATGATCTTCTCGTTTCGCAAGATTATCGCCTATGTCTCGACCTTCACCACGCTGGTGCCGGGCGACATCATCGTCACCGGCACGCCGACGGGCGCCGGCGCCCGCTTCGAGCCGCCGATCTGGCTGAAGCCGGGCGACGTCATCGAGGTCGAGGCAGACGGCATCGGCGTGCTTCGCAACAGCGTCGTCTACGAGGAAGCAGCCTGACCCCGGAGCAAGTGGAAGACGCCGCGGCACGGCTGTTCGAGGCCGAGCGTTCACGCCGCCAGATCCGGCTGCTCAGCCTCGATTTTCCCGAGACGACGATGGAGGATGCCTATCGCGTGCAGGCAGCGCTGGTGACGCGCAAGATCGATGCCGGGCTGAAGCCGAAGGGCTGGAAGATCGGCCTCACCTCCAAGGCGATGCAATATGCGCTCGCCATCGACACGCCGGATTCGGGCGTGCTGTTCGACGACATGTTCTTCAATGACGGCGCGTCGGTTCCGGCCGGCCGCTTTATCCAGCCGCGCGTCGAGGCCGAGATCGCCTTCGTCATGAAGGCGCCGCTGAAAGGCCCCGGCGTGACGATCTTCGACGTGTTCAACGCCACCGACTACATCACGCCGGCGCTCGAAATCCTCGATACGCGCATCGAGCGCGTCAATGCGGAGACGAAGAAGGCGCGTACCTTCTTCGACACCATTTCAGACAATGCCGCCAATGCCGGCATCGTCATCGGCGGCCGGCCGCAGCGGCCTGATGAGACCGACATGCGCTGGATCGGCGCCATCGTTTCGCGCAATGCCGAGGTCGAGGAGACCGGGCTTGGCGCCGGCGTGCTCAACCATCCGGCGATGGGCATTGCCTGGCTGGCCGACAGGCTCGCCCGCTACGGCATGTCGATCGCTGCCGGCGAGGTCGTTCTCTCCGGGTCGTTCGTGCGTCCGGTCGAGGCGCGACCCGGCGACACGATCGTCGCCGATTTCGGCAGTTCGGGCACGGTCAGCATCCCTTTCGCGAAGGGCTGACGGTTCCGCCAGTTCTTATCAATCGGCCTTATTCGCCATGCAGATAGGCAATCACCACATCGGCTGCGATGGCCGACATGCGCAAGCCGACCTCCCTGGTGATGTCGCCTTCGACGCGGCTCTGCACCCAGCCGAGGAAGGCGAAGGCCCGCAAGGCAGAAAACAGCGGCAGCGCGGCGATGTCGCGCGCCGTCAGTTCGCGCTCCTGCCGATAGCCCTTGAGCAAAGCGTCCTCGATCAGCGGATAGATCGCCTCATCGCGGTTCTGGTAAAGCGCGACGGCAAGGTCGTACATGTGCCAGCCATGGCCGCAATCGTCGAAGTCGATGATGCGGATCGCACCATCATGGACGAGCACATTCTCGCGCACCAGGTCGGCGTGGATGATGCCGAAATTGCGGGCACTGCGTTCATACGTCAATAGCGCGCGCACGGCCTTTTCGCGCGCCCGCAAAACCAGCTCCCGGCGAGGACCGTCGAGGAAGGGCGAGGTCTCGAAACGCCCCCAATTCGGGTTCGCGCCGAAGAAGCCGTCGAAATCCCAGGCATGGCGGGCAAAGCCGGACGGAGGCGTCCAGGCTGCTGTGACATTGTGCATGTGGGCGATGGTTCGCCCGATCTCGGTAAAGATCTGTCTTGCCTGCTCGGGCGTAAAATCCAGCGGCACGCCTCGCGCGCCGACGGCGCGGCCTTCCAGCCAGCTCAGGCAATCGACTTGCCGGGGTTGCATTGAGGCGTTCGCGCTGACAAGCACGAACAGATCGCCAGCCGGCGTGGCGACCGCAGATGGCGTGGCGATGCCGGCCGATTGCAGAAAACCCATCCATTGCAGTTCCGAGCGCAGGGCGGCGTCCGTGTGATAGCCAAACCGGTGAATGCGCATGGCGGCCGGCTGGCCATCGGGCAGACGGATCCGGAAGACCGCGTTCTCGCGGAATTTCAGCAGCTCCGGCTCACCCTCATCAATGCCCCAATGGGCGAGCGCGCGCCTGGCCAGCGCCGTGACGTCGGCTGCCGTCTCGGGTTCGGATTGCGCGGAGACTGCGCTCACGCCTTCACTCCGCCGACTTCGCCAAGCACTTCTTCGAGGACGCCGATCAGGAAGTCGGCATTGTCGCGGGAGAACGGCATTGGCGGGCGGATCTTCAACACATTGCCGTGGATGCCGGTCTTGCCCATCAGCACGCCGCGCTGGCGCATCCGGTTGGCGACCTGCTCGGCAATGTCGGGCGCCGGTTCGCGCGTCTTGCGGTCGTGAACCAGTTCGGCGCCGAAGAACAGGCCAGCGCCCCTGACCTCGCCGATACATTCATGGCGATCGGCGAGCGGGCGCAGCAGGTTGAGTGCATAGGCGCCGACGTCACGCGCGTTGGCAACGAGATCTTCCTGCTCGATGACGTCGAGAACGGCATTGGCCACCGCGCAGGAAACCGGATTGCCGCCGAAGGTGTTGAAATAACGGAAGGCGTTGCGGAAGGTCGCCAATATCTCCCTTGATGTGACCACGGCGGCGATTGGATGGCCGTTGCCCATCGGCTTGCCCATGGTGACGATGTCGGGAACGAAGCCTGCGCGCTGGTGGCCCCAGAAATGACTGCCGGTGCGGCCGAAACCAGGCTGCACCTCGTCGGCGATGACCAGTCCGCCGGCGTCACGCACCGCGCGCATCGCGTCGTCGAAAAAGCCGGATGGGAGCGTCGGAAAGCCTTCATTGGCGAGCAGCGGACAAAGGATGATGCCGGACAGGCCGATACCGTCCTTTGCCAGCGCGGCGATGGCTTCGCGCACTGCGTCGCCAAAGGCTTTGCCGTTGGCCATCGCAGCCGGATGGCGATAGCTGTCAGGCGCCGGCACCAGCCTGACATTGCGGGCGCGGCCGCCGACCGGCGGCATGCGGGTGCTGAGCTGCGAAACCGCCGCGGTGTTGCCATGATAGGTGGCGTCGGTGGCGATGATACCCATGCGGCCGGTGGCGGCCTGCGCCATGCGCAGCGCGATGTCGTTGGCCTCGCTGCCGGTGCAGGTCAGGATGGCGGTCGACAGGCTGGCATCGAAGGTCGCGGTCAGCCGCTCGACATAGTCGAGGATGGCGGTGTGAAGATAGCGCGTGTGGGTGTTGAGCAGGCTTGCCTGCCGGCACAGGGCCTCGACCACATAGGGGTGGCAGTGGCCGACATGGGCGACGTTGTTGTATGCGTCGAGATATTTGCGGCCGTCGGCATCGTAGAGCCAGACACCTTCGCCGCGCACCAGGTGCACGGGCTCGTCATAGAACAATTGCGATTTCGCACCGAGCAGGCGCGAGCGCCGGCTAACCAACGCTTCTTGCGGTTGAGTCATTGCGTCTCGAAACTCCGTTCTCTCCAATAACCGTCAGACCTTCGACAGGCCTGCATCCAATGCTTCGCCGATCCTCGCGACATCCGCGGCGCTGACGATAAGCGGCGGCGACAGGATGATGGCGTTACCGGAGACGCGCAGCATGACGCCGGCCTCGTAGGCCGCCTCCGAAACCAATGCCATGGTCTTCTTGTCGGCGGGCTTTTTCGTCGCGCGGTCCGAGACCAGCTCCAGCGCCGCCATCAGGCCCTTGTACCGGACATCGCCGACGATCGCATGCTTCGCCTTCAGCCCCTCCAGCACGGCTGCGAGTTCGACACCACGCGCGGCCGCGTTCTCGTTCAGGCGCAGCCGTTTGGTCTCGGCAAGCGCCGCGGGTCTGGCGGCGCAGCCGACAGGATGGCCGGAATAGGTATAGCCATGGCCGATGGCGCCGAAGCTGGTCTTGTCGGCCTCGAAGACATCGGCGCCGAGCGGGAAATAACCCGAAGTGATCGCCTTGGCGA
>NZ_RZPF01001150.1:0-1118 GCF_004022735.1 Mesorhizobium sp. M7A.F.Ca.AU.001.01.1.1 | reverse complement strand
ACGACCTGCCGCGATCGGCTGTCGGGTAAGGATTTCACCGTGCGGTCGAAGTTCCTCGTCGGCGCCGACGAGGAACTTCGACCGCACGGTGAAATCCTTACCCGACAGCCGATCGCGGCAGGTCGTGGTCACGCCGTCCGCATCCTGGACATGGCTGACATATTCCGTGCTCATGCGTGCCTGCGTCCCGCGGGTGCAGGCCGACTTGAACAGGATCGGCTCCATGAAGGTCTGGGGCAAATCGTTCATGAAACAGGGAGACGACAGCAGATGTTCGGCCTTGGAGAGCGGCGCTGTACCCCAGCTCTTCATGCGGCCGATCTCCTCGCCGGCCAGGCTTTCGCAGAACACGTTCTCGCCCATCAGTTCCTGCGGCGAGGCGTGCATCATGGCCTCTGCCTCGACATCCGGACCGAGGTCGCGCAGCACTTCCATGGTGCGCTGGTTGGTGATGTGGGCACGCGGCGTGTTCGACAACCAGCGATAGCGATTGACGATCATGTTGGCCACGCCGTAGCTCGACAGCAGCGCGGCGGTGGCCGAGCCGGCCGGGCCAGTGCCGACGATCAGCACGTCGGTTTCGATATCCGCCATCAAATTCCTCCCTCGATCTTCGGACCGGTCAGCCTGCGGCGGACCGGAAACAGGTGCAGGCCATTGCGGGACGCGATCAGGCCCCAGAGCCCCTTTGGCGCAAAAAGCATCACGACAACGGCGATGAGGCCGAGCGTCATCAAGTACCAACTGCCGTAGTCGGCCAGCGCCGAGCGCAGCGCAAAGAAGACCAGCACACCGAGGATCGGCCCCTCGATGGTGCCGATGCCGCCGATGACGACAATAAAGATGACGTTGGCGGTCCAGTCGGTGACGGCAAAGGCCGCGCTCGGCGAGATGCGGGCCGTCTGCAGGAAAATCAGCGCGCCGGTCAGCCCGGTGGCAGCCGCGGCGATCAGAAAGACCGCCCATCTGAGCCGGGCGGTATCGACGCCCACCGATTGCGCCGCGTCGACATTGTCGCGCACGGCCGCCAGCGCCAGCCCGAGGCGGCTGCGCAGCAGCCAGTAGATGCCGCCCGTCACGGCCACGACCAGCGCCAAAGCCAGCCAGTAGGCCATGAC
>NZ_RZPF01001149.1:0-1120 GCF_004022735.1 Mesorhizobium sp. M7A.F.Ca.AU.001.01.1.1 | reverse complement strand
GGCGAAAAGGCGAACCGCCATCTGCACCGCGCCGCCCAGCGCGTCGTCGAGCGGCGGCTTCAGCAGCGCCCGGTAGCGGGCAGACAGGCGCGGTGCAGATGGCGGTTCGCCTTTTCGCCGGACACGCGAAGGCAACTCGATGAGCGAGGCCGCCGACCAGATCTTCGCCACGCTGAAACATCAGGCGCAAAGCGGCGCGCCGCTTTATCTGCAGCTGCGCAAGAGCATCGAGGACGCGGTCAACCGCGGCCTGATCGGGCCGGGCGACGCGCTGCCCTCCGAGCGCGACATCGCCACCAAGGCCGATATTTCGCGGGTCACCGTGCGCAAGGCGGTGCAGGACCTGGTCAAGGGCGGCATCCTGGTGCAGCGCCACGGCTCCGGCACCTTCGTGGCGCCGCGCATGGAGCGTGTCGAACAGTCGCTGTCGCGGCTGACCTCGTTTACCGAGGACATGGCGCGGCGCGGCATGGTGGTGCGTTCGGCATGGCTCGACCGCGGCCTTTACGCACCTTCGCCCGACGAAATGATGGTGCTCGGCCTGTCGTCGAACGAACTGGTGGCGCGCGTGGCGCGCCTGCGCATTGCCAACGACACGCCGCTGGCGATCGAGCGGGCCTCGCTGTCGGCCAGCGTGTTGCCCGACCCGGCCGACATAGGCTCCTCGCTCTATGCCGCGCTGGAATTGACCGGCAATCGGCCGGTGCGGGCGGTGCAGCGCATTTCCGCCGCCAATCTCGGCGACAGCGACGCGCGCCTGCTCGAGGTGCCGCCAGGCATTGCCGGCCTGCACATCGAACGCATTTCCTATCTGGCGAGCGGCAAGGTGATCGAATTCACCCGCTCTATCTACCGGGGCGACGCCTATGATTTCGTCGCCGAACTGCGGCTGACAGGGCCGAGCGAAGAGGGCCGACCATGAGCACGACAGAGCCGACCATGTCGACAGAGATGACCCATATGCGGCGCGAGATCGAGGAGGTCCCGCAGGCCGTCGCCCGCCTGCTCGACGGCTCCGGCGCCGTGCTGACCGAAGCCGGGCGCGGCATCCGTGAACGCGACCCGCAGTTCGTCGTCACCGTGGCGCGCGGCTCGTCCGACCATGCCGCCACCTTCATGA
>NZ_RZPF01001148.1:0-1121 GCF_004022735.1 Mesorhizobium sp. M7A.F.Ca.AU.001.01.1.1 | reverse complement strand
GATGAGGCCGGCTGCGGCTTCTTCGACGCCGGCAGCGTGGCGCAAACCACACCTCTCGACGGTGTTCATCTTGACGCCGAAAACACGCGAAACATCGGCGAGGCGCTGACACCAGTCGTGCGCGTCATGCTGGAATTGTGAAGGAGAAAACCCGTGGCTGAGAACTATGACGTCATCATCATCGGCTCCGGTCCCGGCGGCTATGTCACCGCGGTGCGTTCCGCGCAGCTCGGCTTCAAGACGGCGATCGTCGAGCGCGAGCATCTCGGCGGCATTTGCCTTAACTGGGGCTGCATCCCGACCAAGGCGCTGCTGCGCTCGGCCGAGATCATGCACTATTCGGATCACCTGAAGGATTACGGGCTGAAGCTCGACGGCAAGGTCAGCGTGGACACATCGGCCGTCGTTGACCGCTCGCGCAAGGTGTCGCTGCGGCTCAATGGCGGCGTTGCCTTCCTGATGAAGAAGAACAAGGTCGACGTCATCTGGGGCGAGGCCAAGCTTTCGAAGGCGGGCGAGATCGTCGTGTCCAAGACGGCCAAGAAGCCGATGGAGCCACAGCCGCCGGTGCCGAAAGGCGTCAAGGGCGAGGGCACCTATACCGCCAAGCACATCATCCTGGCGACCGGCGCCCGGCCACGCGCGCTGCCCGGCATCGAGCCGGACGGAAAGCTGATCTGGACCTATTTCGAGGCCATGGTGCCGAAGGAGATGCCGAAGTCGTTGCTCGTCATGGGGTCGGGCGCCATCGGCATCGAATTCGCCTCCTTCTACCGCACAATGGGCGCCGAGGTGACGGTGGTCGAATTGCTGCCGGCGGTGATGCCGGTCGAGGACGCCGAAGTCTCGAAGTTCGCGCAAAAGCAGTTCGAGAAGCAAGGCATGAAGATTATCCTCGAAGCCAAGGTGACCAAGGTCGAGAAGGGCACGAACTCGGTCACGGCGCATGTCGAGATGAAGGACGGCAAGGTCGAGAAGATCACCGCCGACCGGATGATCTCGGCCGTCGGCGTGCAAGGCAACATCGAGGGCCTCGGGCTTGAGGCGCTCGGCGTGAAGACGGATCGCGGCTGCGTCGTCATCGATGGTTACGGCAAGACCAATGTGCCGGGCATCTATGC
>NZ_RZPF01001147.1:0-1122 GCF_004022735.1 Mesorhizobium sp. M7A.F.Ca.AU.001.01.1.1 | reverse complement strand
GACTATCGTCTTGTACGTCGATGACCAGTCGTAGCCCCTTCGGGTGATCGCTCGGGCCGTGCCGTCCTCGATTATGATTTGCGTCCGATAGCCATCGTACTTGATTTCGTGAATCCAGTTGTCCCCTGTCGGCGGCACCTCGACAAGCGTGGGGAACATTGGCCGGATGAACTTCAACATACGCGAACTCGGACTGACCGAGTTTAAATTAGATTAAGCTAAAATGGTTGCAAAGGGATGACACGCGCAGAACCCGCCGCGTTGGCCAAGCACGACGAGTTCGCAATTAGGGCGGCTACATCCTGAGAATCGACCGCCACTGTGCCAACCTGGGATTCAAAGGATAGTTCCTACTTTTCGAAGATCGTACTGCGCGAACTAGTCCATGAGGTCTAATTGTTGCGCTGTCGTTTTGCGAGTAGTGTAAAAGTTTGGGCACTAGGCCCACCCTCGTGCCCAGATTGGTCGGCACGGTTCTGTCACCGTCGCTTGGTATCCGACCGTGTCGACCACCATGTGACGTGCCAACCCCGCCCGCCAGGCCGGCGTCCATCTCCGAAGCACCCCGCCAAAGGGCGCCGGCCACTTTGAGATATCGTTGATCGCCGCTCCCGTTCCTGCTATGTTCACGCCATGGGATGGACGTTTGGTTCATTGATCGAAAGCGGCATGACGGCGCATTGCGCCCGCTGCAATCATTCCGCACGCTCGACCTGGAGGCGCAGCGCGAGCGGTACGGCGCTGATGCGCCAGCGATGGCCGCTGATCTCGCGCCTAGATGCGCTGCTCGAATTGCGAACAGCAAGCGTCGGTTTCAGCTATTGCCCGACCCGACGAAGCATTCCGGCATGGGGCAGGCGAATGCTTATGCCAAGGCCAACGAAGGGCGGTAGGCCAATCCGGCTTGTCAGTAACGGCAAACCCGAACGCGTTCCAGCACCCGGTGGTGATGGTGCCAGTGCTTGACCCACTTCACGCGGCAATGGTGACGATGCCGGAAATAGTAGCGATGCGGGTAGCGGACCACGTAGCCAGGATAGCGGGGGCCGTAGTAGCGGCCGCCATAGTCGTAAAACGGACCTCCGCCGTAGAAGGGGCCACCGCCGTAGAAGGGGCCACCGC
>NZ_RZPF01001146.1:0-1124 GCF_004022735.1 Mesorhizobium sp. M7A.F.Ca.AU.001.01.1.1 | reverse complement strand
CGTCATGATGATGGGCCGGCTGGGGCCGGATACGCTGGCCAGTGGCGCGCTTGGCGCCAACCTCTATTTCATGCCGCTGATCTTCGGCCTCGGCCTGATGCTGGCGACATCGCCGATGATCGCCACCGAGCTTGGCCGCCGCCGCTATTCGGTGCGCGACCTGCGCCGCACCGTGCGCCAGGGCCTGTGGCTGGCGATCCTGATCTCGATCCCAATCTGGCTCGTGCTTTGGCACGGCGAAGGCATTCTGCTGGCCATGGGCCAGGAACCGGCACTGGCGCATCAGGCCGGCATCTATCTGCGCTGGCTCGAATGGGCGGTGCTGCCCTTCTACTTCTATATCGTGCTGCGCTCGTTCATCTCGGCGCTGGAGCGGCCGGGCTGGGCGCTGGTCATCGTCTTTGTTGCCGTCGCCTGCAATGCCTTCTTCAACTGGGTGTTCATGTTCGGCAATCTCGGCGTGCCGTCGATGGGCATTGCCGGGTCGGGCCTTGCCACCTCGCTGTCCTCAACGCTGATGTTCATCGGCCTGGCTGCCGTGGTGATGCTGGAGAAGAAGTTCCGCCGTTATCGTCTGTTCGGACGGTTCTGGCGATCGGACTGGCCACGCTTCAAGGGCCTGTTGCGGCTCGGCCTGCCGATTGCCGGCATTCTCGCCTTCGAGGTGACTATCTTCAATGCGGCCGCCCTGCTGATGGGCCTGATCGACGCGGATTCGCTGGCCGCGCACGCGATCGCCATCCAGATCGCCTCGATCTCCTTCATGGTGCCGCTTGGCCTCAACCAGGCGGTGACGGTGCGCGTCGGCCTTGCGCATGGCGCCGGCAATCCGCAAGGCGTGTCGCGCGCCGGCTGGACCGCCTTCGTCATCGGCGTCTCGTTCATGGCGCTGATGGGGCTGGTGATGATCCTGTGGCCGCATCCGCTGATCAGCGCCTTCATCGATCTGAGCAATCCGGCCAATGCCAGGGTGATCGAACTTGCCGTGTCGTTCCTGGTCTTCGCGGCGCTATTCCAGGTCTTCGACGGCGCCCAGGCGGTGGCCGCCGGCATGCTGCGCGGCCTGCACGACACCAAGGTGCCGATGATCTATGCCGCGAGCGGCAGGCCGACGCCCCAATAGC
>NZ_RZPF01001145.1:0-1125 GCF_004022735.1 Mesorhizobium sp. M7A.F.Ca.AU.001.01.1.1 | reverse complement strand
GGCTGGCGCCATTTTCTCGTCCTGTGTCTCGGCTTTTGCCTTGTTGCCGTCGGTCTGCGCTGCCGACGCGTCGTCGAAACTGTAGTCGAAGGTTTTGGCGCGGTTGGGCGGCGCATCCGAACCGGGATAAGGCAGCTCTGGCTCGGCGGCTTTGGCTCCGCCATGCGCCGGCGCTTGCCCTTCCGCACCTGCGGCGCCATCGGCATGCTCCCACGGCTCGAGATCGGTCTGGTCGGCATGAACCGGCTCTTCGGGAACCTCGGGCTGCGAAGCGTTCGCTGCTTCCTCGGCCTTCGCCTCGTCTGTCTGCGCCTCCTGCGTGGCGGCGTCCTCGTCGGCGATGCGTGAGACGGCGCCCGGCTCGAGATCGATGGTCACCGGCTCGCGGCGGCTTTTCGAGTGTCGCATCTTCGGCGTCTTGACCATGCCTGGGCTCCGCACATTCGCTTCGTCTCAACGCCTGGCGGCGCATGATGGTTCAGAAAGGGTCTAGCACATCACCAAGCGGTGAAAAGGGGCGGTGTGATGACGCGGCTCAGCGCGGCGCCTGCAAAAGCGCCAGCAATGCCTCCTCGTCAGGTTGCGCGGCAATGCGGATCCTTTCGCCGGCGGCATCGTCGAAGGCTGCGGCGATCCGCGTGGAAAGCGCAAAAACCCATGTTTTTTCGAAGAGACCGCGCAGAGCGGGCCGTCTTGCCAACATCTGCATCGCCGCCGCCGCCTTGGCTGAATAGAGCAATACCGCGTCGGCAGGTTGCCCCGACAGGCGTTCGAGGGTGACTTCGTCCGGATAACCCACTGTCAGCGTGTCATAGGTCTCGACGGCGTGGACCCGAACGCCCGCCGTCCCGAGCCTCTGTTCGAACGCCGGAAAACGCACGCGCCCGCAGAGGTAGACAATCGTCTTTCCAGAAAAATCGGCAGCGAGAACGTCGGCCAGCGCCTCGGCATCGCCGGGGCCTTCACTGACCGACAAAAACCCCGCTTTGCGGGCAGCTTCCGCAGTCCGCCTGCCGACGGCATGACAAGGCAAGGCGGCGAGCGTCGCGATGATTTCTTCCGGCGCATGGCGCATGGCATTGGCGCTTGTGACGGCCACCGCGACGGCATCGTCCGGGATCAGTC
>NZ_RZPF01001144.1:0-1129 GCF_004022735.1 Mesorhizobium sp. M7A.F.Ca.AU.001.01.1.1 | reverse complement strand
GTCATAAAGTGTGGCCGGCGGTGCGATCTGCTCGATGCGGCCCTTGTTCATGACGACGATGCGGTCGGAAATCGACAGCGCTTCGGTCTGGTCGTGGGTGACCATGACGAAGGTGGTGCCAAGCCGCGACTGCAGCCGCTTCAGCTCAACCTGCATCTGTTCGCGCAGATGCGCATCGAGCGCCGACAACGGCTCGTCGAGCAGCAGCACGCGCGGCTCGCAGACGATGGCACGCGCGAGCGCGACGCGTTGGCGCTGGCCGCCAGACAGTTCGGAGACACGGGCGCCAAGCTTGTCGGCGAGACCGACCATGTCGAGCGCTTCGCCGGTGCGCTTAGCCTGTTCGGCTCCAGACAGTTTGCGCAGCGACAGACCGAAGCCGACATTTTCTGCAACATTCATGTGCGGGAACAGCGCGTAGTCCTGGAACACGGTATTGACCGGCCGGTCGAACGGGCGAAGTGCCGTGATATCGCGGCCGTCTAGCAGCACCTTGCCGCTCGACGGGCTTTCGAAACCGGCGATGACGCGCAGACTGGTGGTCTTGCCGCAACCCGACGGCCCGAGCAGCGTGATGAACTCGCCGCTGATAATGTCGAGATCGACGGCGTCGAGCCCGACGATGCCGCCAGGAAAAATCTTCGAGACCGCCTGCAGCCGGACGAGTGGATCAGGCGCCATCGCGAACCTCGGACGGCTTCGTGGTGTTGACCCAGAGAATCTGGCACCGCTCGGCGCCCGGATTGCGGAAGGCATGCAAAAGCGTGCTCTTGAAGGCAAAGCTGTCGCCGGCCTTCAGCACGTACTTTGTCGAATCCACCACCAGTTCGACCTCACCAGCCAGCACGAAGCCGAATTCATGGCCGGCATGCGCATAGGCCTCGGCCGTGCCGCCGCCGGCTTCCACCGTCACCAGCATGCCGGTCAGCGTCGCGCCCGGGGGTGACAGCAGCGCCTTGGCAATGCCTTCCGATTTCACCGGGATTTGCCGCCGCTTGTCGGCACGCACGCAATAGAGGTCGTTCGCCGTATCGCTGCCGTCGGCGATCAGCGCCGACGGCTCGATGTCGAGGGCGGCGGCGAGCGGCCAGATCACCTTGACGCGCAGCGAGGACATGCCGCGCTCGAT
>NZ_RZPF01001143.1:0-1137 GCF_004022735.1 Mesorhizobium sp. M7A.F.Ca.AU.001.01.1.1 | reverse complement strand
GTGCGGTGCTGGCCAACGGGGCGGTGCCGCTGACCATCGGTGGCGACCATGGCATCAGCTACCCGGCGGTGCGCGCCGTCGCCGATGCCGGCGACACCCCCGTCGGACTCATCGTCTTCGACACCCACCTAGATCTCAGCGAATCCTTCGGCGGCGACCGCCTCACTCGCGCCTCGCCCCTGCTGCGCATTGCCGAACTCGACAAGGTGGACCCCCGCCGCATCGTCGTCATCGGCGCGCGAGGCCCCCGCAACCTGCCCGAATGGACACCGCTCTACCGCAAGTTGGGCATCACCGTGTTTTCCATGGAGGAGGTGGAGCGCCTCGGCATCGAAACAGTTGCTGAACGCGCGCGCACCATCGCCAGCGCCGACGGCGCGCACCTCTATATCAGCCTCGACATCGACGGCGTCGACCCCGCCTTCGCACCGGCGACCAACAGCCCGGAACCGGGTGGCCTCACCTCGCGCGAAATCATTCGCGGCGTGAGGATCGCGGCCCGCGACGGCTTTGCTGGATTCGACCTGGTGGAGGTATCGCCGGACTTCGATGCCAGCAGCGGCACCACCAGCATCCTGGCTGGCCGGCTTCTGGCGGAGGCCCTGTTCTGCCTCGCGGCCAAGCGCGCCGGCCGGCAGGACGCCTGGCGCGACGCCCACAAGACCGACGCGCAACAGAAATAGCATCACCCTTCGGAAAGCCTCGCGGTCGAGTGACCCGATGCACCAACAGGACACAAGACCATGAGCATTGCAGATTTCCAGCCACTAGATTCAGGCAGCGTTCCACGTTTTGCCGGCCCTTCGACCTTCATGCGCCTGCCTATGGCGCGTCCGGAGCAGGTCGACATCGCCCTGATTGGCGTTCCCTTCGACGGCGGCACCACCAACCGGCCGGGCGCGCGTCATGGGCCGCGCGAAATCCGCAACCAATCCAGCCTAGTGCGGCGCGTCCACCATGTCACGGGCCTCTCGCCGTTCGAACAGGTGCGTACCGGCGACTGCGGCGACGTGATCGTAAACCCGCTCGACCTGCCCGGCTCGCTGGACACGATCAGCGCCTTCTTCAAAAACGTCCACCGCGCAGGTGCCCGGCCGCTGGTTGTCGGCGGCGATCATCTAATCACGCTGCCCATCC
>NZ_RZPF01001142.1:0-1143 GCF_004022735.1 Mesorhizobium sp. M7A.F.Ca.AU.001.01.1.1 | reverse complement strand
AGACTGGACACCTTCGGTGTGTACCGCCGCGCCATTGGTGACATCGACGGTCCAGCCCGTGCCGCCGCCGCCGCCGATCGACTGGGCGATGATACCCGTGGAGCGGTCACCAAGCGTGTGAATCAGCCCTGAATTGATGCCGACCGTCACTGCCTTGGCGTCGCTGGCAGTGCCGGCCTTGCCGCCGATGCTGACAGCAGCCACAAGACCCGCGCCGTTCAACGAGAAGCCGCCATTGCCACCGCCGCCGCCGACCGACTGCACGATGACGCCGGCCGAGTCCGACTGATGGGTCGTGACGTCAAGTGTTGTCGTCGAGAAGAACTTTGCCGTCCCGGCTTCGCCGCCCCCCGCGCCCGAACCACCGATGCCCACGCTTGCGTTGACGCTCAGGCCGAACTGGCCGCCGCCATTTCCGCCACCGCCACCGATCGATTGCACGATGATACCGGCCGACCTTTCGCGGAAAGTCTCGACCGAACCATTATAGGTGGCTTCCGTCGCCACGCCCTTGCCGGCCGCGCCGCCTCTTCCCCCCATGCCGAAGCCGGCAATCGCCGACAGTGTGCCGGAAAAGCCGCCATTGCCGCCGCCGCCGCCGACCGACTGCACGATCAGGCCGGCCGAATCCGCGCCGTCCGTGGTGATCGATTGCATCGCGCCATCAGCCGTGCGCAGCGTGACGGCATCGGCATCGCCGCCGCCTGCGCCACTGCCGCCGACACCCACACTGGCGCCGAAGCTGGCAGCGCCGGAAAAGCCGCCATTGCCGCCGCCGCCGCCGATCGATTGGGCAACGATGCCGGTCGACCGATCCCCCGAGGTGTTGACGGTGCCGCCGACGGTCGCGTCGACCACGCCGCCTTTACCCGCCTTGCCGCCACTGCCGCCGACGCCCACTGCTGCGACGGTCGAGCCGGAAAGTGCAAACCCGCCATTGCCGCCGCCGCCGCCCACCGACTGCATAAGCACGCCGATGGAATCGTCCCCGAGCGTGGTGACCTTGGCGTTCGCAACGTTGTAATTCACCTTGTCGCCGTCACCCGCCGCATCGCCTGATCCGCCTACCGACACACCCACCAGGCCGCCAATGGCAATGGCGCCGCCGCCATTGCCGCCGCCGCCGCCGACCGACTGTGCGAT
>NZ_RZPF01001141.1:0-1147 GCF_004022735.1 Mesorhizobium sp. M7A.F.Ca.AU.001.01.1.1 | reverse complement strand
GTCTTCCTGGACGCCACGAGACAAGCCTGCGAGCGAAGGACGAGGCCATCGCCCAGCACCTTGAGATGATTGGCGCGCAGCGTCGAGCCGGTGGTTGTGATGTCGACGATGACATCGGCCAGTCCGGCCGCCGGCGCACCTTCGGTGGCCCCCAGGCTTTCGACGATGCGATAAACCTGGATGCCGTGCTTCTGCGAGAAGAATTGCTGGGTCAGCCGCCAGTATTTGGTGGCGATGCGCAGCCGCCGGCCATGGCGCTGGCGAAAATCGGCAGCGACGTCGTCGAGGTCGGCCATGGTGTCGACATCGAGCCAGATGTCCGGCACGGCCACCACGACATCGGCATGGCCAAAACTGAGACGGGCGACGATTTCGGCGCGGCTCTCCCAGTCGGCAAGGTTTTCACGCACCAGGTCCTCGCCGGTGATGCCGAGATCGACGGCACCCTGGCCGATCTCGCCTGATATCTCGGAAGCCGACAGGAACACCACTTCGACATCGTCCAGGCCCTCGACGCGGGCGTGGTATTTGCGCTCGTCGCCGGGCAGGCTGACGGCTAACCCGGCTTTGGCCAGCACGTCCAGCGCCTGCTCTTTCAGGCGGCCTTTGGACGGGATCGCCAGCGTGATCATGGCGCCGTCTCCCGCAATGCCTCGATGCGGTCGAGCCAGACCGAAAAGCCGACGCCGGGGATCGGCGTCTTGGCGCCAAGCAAGGTCAGCAGCCGGTCATAGCGGCCGCCGCCGACCAACGGCCGGTCGCCATTGTCGGCCGCGATTTCGAAAACCAGGCCGGTGTAGTAGTCGAGCGGGCGGCCGAACGCGGCGTCGTAGCGGATTTTATCGGCCGGCAAGCCATGCGCTTCGATCGCCTTGGCGCGGGCTGCGAACTTTTCCAGCGCGACATCGAGTGACAGACCGGCGTCGGCGGCGAAGGTCTCCAGCGCCTGGGCCGCGCGATCTAGCGGAACGTCGATCGCCAGAAAATCCTTCAGCGCGGAAAACGCCTCGCTCGACAGCCGAACGCTGCGCAATTCGGCTTTCTCGATCAGCCGCCGGGCAATGTCGGACGGCGCGCGTCCGGCGGACGCCGACAGGCCGGCCTCTTCCATGCCGCTGGCGATATGGGCGGAAAGACCGTCCAGATC
>NZ_RZPF01000113.1:0-11756 GCF_004022735.1 Mesorhizobium sp. M7A.F.Ca.AU.001.01.1.1 | reverse complement strand
GCTCGATGAATATCCGGCAACCGCAGCGGTCGGCGAGGTCGGCGATTCGCAGCGTGGGCTTGAAGTGGTGGCCGCCTACACCGCCGGCGGCAAGCGCGTGCACATGTGCTACTCCTTCGATTTCCTGGCGCCGGAAAAGATCAGCGCGGGCAAGGTCCGCTCGGTGCTGGAATCCTTCGGCAAGGTCGCCAGCGATGGCTGGTCGTGCTGGGCCTTCTCCAACCACGATGTAATGCGCCCGGCCTCGCGCTGGGCCGCCAATGAGCCCGACCCGACCGCCTACCTCAAGGTCATCTCGGCGCTGCTGATGTCCTTGCGCGGTTCGGTCTGCATCTATCAGGGTGAGGAACTTGGGCTCGGCGAGGCCGACCTTCGGTTCGAGGATTTGCAGGATCCCTACGGCATCCGCTTCTGGCCTGAATTCAAGGGCCGCGACGGCTGCCGCACACCGATGGTGTGGGACGGCGGCGCCAAGAATGGCGGCTTCTCCCAGGCAAAACCCTGGCTGCCGGTGCCGGCCAAGCATTTGGCGCAAGCGGTCAATGTCCAGCAGGGCGACGAGGCTTCGCTGCTCGAGCACTACCGGCGCTTTCTCAGCTTCCGGCGTGCCCATCCGGCGCTGGCCAAGGGCGACATCACCTTCATCGAAAGTGAGGGAGATACCGTGGCCTTCACGCGCCGCGCAGGCAACGAGCAGATCGTCTGCGTCTTCAATCTGGGAGCCGGGCGGGCCAAGGTTGACCTTGGCGGCCGATCGCTGCAACCTCTGCCCGGGCACGGATTTTCGGGGCAGGCGAGCAGCGGTTCCATCGAGCTTGGCGGCTACGGCGCCTGGTTCGGGCGTCTCGACTGAATTTCCAATCACTGGAGGAAACCAATGGCCGATGTCACGCTAAGACAAGTGAAGAAGTCCTACGGCAATCTGAACATTCTCCACGGCATCGACCTCGATATTAGGTCGGGCGAGTTCATCGTCTTCGTCGGCCCGTCGGGCTGCGGCAAGTCGACATTGCTGAGGTCGATCGCCGGGCTCGAGGAAATCACCTCCGGCGAACTCAGAATAGCCGGCGAAGTGGTGAACGACGTGCCGCCGTCGAAGCGGGGCATCGCCATGGTGTTCCAGTCCTACGCGCTGTACCCGCACATGACCGTCTACGACAACATGGCGTTCTCGATGAAGATCGGCAAAGAGAACAAGGCCGAGATCGACCGCCGCGTGCGCCAGGCCGCCGAGATCCTGCAGCTGACCAAATATCTCGACCGCCTGCCCAAGGCGATGTCGGGTGGCCAGCGCCAGCGCGTCGCCATCGGCCGCGCCATCGTGCGCAATCCGAAGGTGTTCCTGTTCGACGAGCCGCTTTCGAACCTCGACGCCGCGCTGCGCGTCGCCACCCGCATCGAGATCGCCAAGCTCAAGGAATCGATGCCCAACACGACCATGATCTACGTTACCCACGACCAGGTCGAGGCGATGACGCTGGCCGACCGCATCGTGGTGCTCAAGGACGGCCATATCGAGCAGGTCGGCACGCCGATGGACCTCTACAAGAAGCCCGGCAATCTGTTCGTTGCCCAGTTCATCGGCTCGCCGGCCATGAACATCCTGCCGGCGACCATCGAAAAGACCGGAAACCCGACCGTCGTCAGCCATGTCGGCGGACGCAAGGCGACCGTGCCGATTGCGACGCCGGCTTCGGCAAAGGGCGCTGCGGTGAGCTTTGGCGTGCGGCCGGAGGACCTGATCATCGCCAGCGGCGCGGACTATCTGTTCGAGGGGACGGTCGACTATGTCGAGCAACTCGGCGAGGTGCAGCTTGTCTATGTCGACATCGGCCGCGCCGATCTGCCGCTGGTGACCAAGCTGCCCGGCAATGTCGAGGTCAAGCGCGGCTCGACATTGCGGCTGAGCGCCAATGGCGAGGACCTGCATATCTTCGACGCGGATGGACGTTCTTTCGCGTTGCATGAAGTGGAAGCAAAGGCGGCTTAACCGCAATTACCGTGTCAGGCACAAAAAAGAGCGGCGGGCCGGGCCCGCCGCTCTTTGACTTGGAGATCGACTTCGGTTGTTAGTTGTTGCCGAAGAGGTTGCGGTCGGCACCTTGCGGAGCAGACTTCTGGGTGGTGTCACCCGACGAGTTCAGCAGCTTGTAGACCGGCGAACCGGTGTTGCGTACCGAAGAGGTGCGCGTGCTGTCGACCGAAGTCGTGGCGGCAGGCTGATTGGCACCATTGGAGCCAAAATTGTCGCTGCCGGCGAAGGCACTGCCGGTGATGGCCAGAACGGCGGCGGCAGCAATAAGGATCTTGTTCATTTTAGTCTCCTGAATTCTGGATTTCGCCAGGACGGCAGACACAGCTGCCGTCGGTTGCGAAATTGGTTGTTAGCGACCGAAGAGGTTACGGTCGCTGCCCTGAGCGGGCGTCTGGGCAGCCGGTTCCGAGGTTTTGGTGGAAGCCGTGTACGACTGGTCCACAGCGGCGGCAGGCTGGTTGGGGCCGTTCGAACCGTAGTTGTCGCTGCCCGCGAAAGCGCTGCCGGTGATGGCCAGAACGGCGGCGGCAGCAATGAGGATCTTGTTCATCTTGAATACTCCTGAATGTCTGAATTTCGCCAGGGCGGCGGGCGAGCCCGCCGTCGACCGGGAAACTGGGAATCGGCTGTTAGTTGTTGCCGAAGAGGTTGCGGTCAGCACCCTGGGCAGGCGCCTGAGCAGCCGGTTCCGACTTCTTGGTCGAAGCGGTGTACGAGCTGTCGACAGCAGTGGCTGCCGCGGCGTTGGAACCGTAGTGGTCGCTACCAGCGAAGGCGCTGCCGGAAATGGCCAGAAGGGCTGCGGCAGTGAGAATGATCTTTTTCATTTTTGGTACTCCAGTATCGTCTTTTTTCCGTCCGTCTAGCGGCGTGTCTTGGAAATGAAATCGCGTCGTTCGGACAGCCCCGATGTGGGAGGGCAAGGTCGTCTTTTCCAATCACGAAGTTGTTCCGTGTGGACCATGAATCCACACCTTGAAATTGTGCCAACGGAATCTAGGGATGCATTTTTCTTCTTCATATCAGTGTGTTAGGTGTAGCCACCTGATGGATCACTGACTGTTTCAGAGGCCCAGCGTTCACACCGTCCTGCACGCACCGTCAACAGAAACGAACCGTTCGGTTCGATTTTAGGGCGAACTAATAGTCATTTTTCGAAACCATTAACCTTTTTTGACCCCCCGCGAAGGGTCGGATTCGGGAAGATCGCAGCCGGCAAATGGCCGCCCGGGAGGTGGGATCTCGGCCCGCGACGAGCTGCAGTAGCGTTTCGCATGCCGTGTCGCGCCGCATGGATACGATGTCGTTTTCATGCCGACGGCGCGCCCGCGATCGTGGTTAGATCATACCATCTCAGGTGCCGCTTCGTGACGACGAGGCGGAGAATTGGGAAGCCGGTCAGAATCCGGCGCTGCCCCCGCAACGGTGGTGGAGTTCAAGTCGCAACGGGAGACCACTGGGCAACCGCCTGGGAAGGTGTCGCGATGGTCCGCAAGGACAACTCCAGAGCCCGGAAACCAGCCCGAGATTTTTAGACTCGACTGATCGCGGTGGGCGGTCAAGAGGTGGATAGCGCATGTCCGGCACACAGCCGGCCTGCGCTTCAATCCTTCCTCCGTCACCACCAGTTCAGTCCTTAGGAACGAGGACAGGACATGGATATCCGCAACGACATGCTGAGGCTCCTGAAGGGGCGCCGGCAAGGCTTTTCGCTGGAGCAGCCCTTCTACACCGATCCGGACTACTTCAAGCTCGACATGGAGCTGATCTGGTATCGCGACTGGCTGTTCATCGGCCATGATTGCGAACTGCCGAAGCCGGGCAGCTACATCACCGTGCAGGTCGGCGATTATCCGGTCGTCCTTGTCCGCGACCAGCACGGCAAGATCAACGCCTTCCACAATTCCTGCCGCCATCGCGGCAGCCGCGTGTGCAACACGGAGAAGGGTACCGCGGCAAAGCTCGTCTGCCCGTATCATCAGTGGACCTACGAGCTGGACGGCCGCCTGCTGTTTGCCCGCCAGATGGCCGACGGTTTCGACAAGAGTGATTTCGGCCTGAAGCCGGTCGCCTGCGAGAGCGTCGGCGGCTACATCTTCATCTGCCTGGCCAAGGAACCGGCAGATTTCGCGCCGATGCGGGCGATGATCGAACCCTATCTTTTGCCGCACCGGCTGCGTGAAGCAAAGATCGCCTTCGAGAGCACGATCGTCGAGAAGGGCAACTGGAAGCTGGTCTGGGAAAACAACCGCGAGTGCTACCACTGCGCCGCCAATCATCCCGAGTTGTGCAAGACCTTCCCCGAGGCTCCAACCATAACCGGCGTCCATGGCGCCGACAGCGACCCTGAAATGGTCGCACACTGGGCCAGATGCGAGGCATCAGGCTTGCCGAGCAAATTCCGCATCGATCCGGCAGGGCAGTACCGCGCCACCCGCGCGCCGCTGCTGCGCGATGCCGTCAGCTACACCATGACGGGAAAACGGGCGGTCCAGAAGAACCTGTCCGACAGCGTTTCAACCGACCGCATCGGCTCCTTGCTGCTCTATCACTATCCGACGACCTGGAACCATATCCTCGGCGACCACGCCGTTACCTTCCGCGTGCTGCCGATCAGTGCCACGGAAACCGCAGTGACAACGAAATGGCTCGTCCACAAGGATGCGGTCGAAGGCGTCGACTACGACCTCGCTGAGCTCACCCATGTCTGGACCGAGACCAACGACCAGGACCGCCGCATCGTCGAGGAAAACGCCTTCGGCATCCTGTCGCCGGCCTATGAACCAGGCCCCTATTCGGAGCTGCATGAGGGCGGCGTGATCCAGTTCGTCGAGTGGTACGCGTCGTTCATCGGGCCGCGCCTTGCCGAAGGCGGCCGGCCGGCCCTGCGCAGCGTCGCCTAGCCCAGGGGACAAGAGGATGAATGCGATGACGGACCTTGGCCTCTATCGCCATCTCGACCAGATGACGCCCTGGAACGACAGGCTGCAGGTGCTGGAAGTGATCGGCGTCAGCGACGAAGCGCCTGACGTGAAGACCTTCACCTTCCGCTCCGACAACCAGACCTGGTTCCGCTACAAACCGGGGCAGTTCGTGACTCTGGAACTGCCGACATCGGACGGGCCGCTGATGCGCACCTACACGCTGTCGTCCTCGCCGTCGCGGCCGTTCTCGATCGCGGTGACGGTCAAGGCGCAGGCGGGCAGCACCGGTACGCGCTGGATGTTCGACCATCTGACGCCCGGTTCGCACGTCAAGGCCTATGGGCCGACCGGCGACTTCTCGCTGCACAGCCACCCGGCCGCCAAATACCTGTTCATTTCGGCCGGTTCCGGCGTGACGCCGATGATGTCGATGCTGCGCTGGCTGAACGACTGCGCGCCATGGACCGATGTCGGCTTCGTCAACTGCGCGCGCCGCCCGGAAGAGATCATTTTCCGCAAGGAGCTCGAACTGCTCGGCAGCCGCATGCCTGGGCTGTCGCTCGGCTTCATGATCGAGGAGCGGTCGAGCCGCGAGGGCTGGTTCGGCCATATGGGCCGCATCGACGCGATCCGGCTGCCATTGCTGGCGCCCGATTTCCGCGAGCGCGAGATTTTCTGCTGCGGCCCCGATCCTTTCATGCGCGCCGTGCGCGGCATGCTGGACGCAGCCGGCTTCGACATGGCGAAATACCATCAGGAAAGCTTTGCCGCGCCTGCCGTGGAGGAGATCCCGGCGCCGTTCTCGCCGCCGGCGGAAGACGGCGCCGCTGCCACCGTGGAGGCCGTGACACCGATCCGGTTCTCGCATTCCGATGTCGATGCCGAATGCGTCGCCGGCCAGACCGTGCTGCAGACGGCACGCGCCTCGGGGGTGCGGATTCCCGCCGCCTGCGAGTTCGGCCTGTGCGGCACCTGCAAGGTGAGGAAGGTCGCGGGCGACGTCGAGATGAGCCACAATGGCGGCATCCTCGATCACGAAATCGAAGACGGCTTTATCCTCGCCTGTTGCTCGAAGCCGCTTTCGGCGCTTGAAATCGAGGCGTGACCGGCAGGCACGGTCAGAGGCTGTCCATGCCCGCGCGGCCTGCAGCTGCGCTCGGCCGGGCCTACGCCATCTTGCCAAAAACCCTGCAAATGGTTAGACGCCTGCAACGGTGGGGTTGACCGTAGGGCCCGAAGATCATCTCCGCGGCCTGCTTCGGCGGGGAGCAAACATGCGACAATCCGGCGTATATGCCATTGCCAGCAAGGATATCGTCTTTGAATCCTTCGATGGCGAAGCCGTCGTTCTCGACCTGACCACCGGTAAATATTTCGGCTTCTCTGATTCAGGCAGCAGGCTTTGGGATGCACTGTCGTCCGGCGTGCCTGCCTCCGAACTGGTCGGCGCCGCGACCGGGATTGGCGCCCTCGATGCCGCCGCGATTGACGGCTTTGTTTCACAATTGCTCGAATTCGGTTTGCTGGCGGCCGCAACCGATGGCGTGGCAAGACCGGTTCCCAGCGAATTGCTGGCTCAGCTCGCCGCTGCCGGCGAGCCCCTCAAGGTCGACATCCATGACGACCTTGCCGACCTCATTGTCGTCGATCCCATCCACGAGGTCGAGGAGCCCCTCGGCTGGCCCGCAGTGAAGCAGGCCAACTGAGGCGCGCCAGGCTCTCGTTGCCGGACGGCTCCGGAACAGGCAGACCATGCCGAACGTCACTCTCGAAAACCTGACTGACTACGCACGTCATGTCCTGGCGCAAGCGCAGAGCAGCGCCGCGCATTATCCACTGACCTGCAAGGTGGGTTTGCCGCATCTGGAGTTGACCGCTCATGTGAGTGCCGGCGCGTTGGCGGATGCCTTCGCTCATGGCTTTGTCACGGCTGCGGACAACCGAGCGCCTGCCGACATCTGCCGCATCTTCGTCGCACATCCCGGCATTGACGGCATCGCGGCACCGGCCAGATGGGGCCAAGGACCCTTCACGCAGCATGGCTTCGCCACCAGGCTGGCGGAAGCCGGATTGCGCGGCAACCATTTCCACGACCTGGATTTCTGGCAGTTCTATGATCCGCAACGTCGCGTTGGCGTGCAATTGATGGCCTCGGCCGATGCCTTTCCACCGTGGGAGCCGGGAGCGCCGCTGCGCCCCTTCCTCCATTGGGAATATGCGGCACGTGGCATGCGGCTGGCCCATGCGGGGACGCTCGGCACCAAAGGCAGGGGCGTACTGCTGGCCGGCGCGGGCGGCGCCGGGAAATCCGGGACCGTCGCCGCCGGCCTCCTCCACGGGCTGGACAGCGTCGGCGACGATTATGTGCTGGTCGACCTCTCCAACGGCGTGACTGCCCGCCCGTTGTTTTCAACACTCAAGCAGGATCCCCAGGGATTCGCGCGACTTGGGCTGGATCACCGGCTGCCAGCTCATAGCCCGCTCAACTGGCAAGGCAAATATGCTTTTCACATTCATGACATCGCGCCCCGGCCGGTGCCTGAAACCCTGGACATCGTTGCGCTGCTGGTGCCACATATCGGCGGAGGCGGGGCAAGTTCGATCGTGCCGGTGTCGCGGAGGGATGCCATGATTGCCTTGGCGCCGTCCGGCATAGCGCAGATGCCGGGCGAGCGGGAGAGCGGCTTTCGCTTCTTCAGCGACCTGACCCGCCTGCTGCCATGCTATCGTCTGTCGCTGGGGACGCAGCCACAGGAGATAGCCGGCACGATTGCGGACTTTCTTGTGCGGGGCGCTTCGTGAAACTGAGCGTGATAATGCCCGTCTATAACCGTGAACGCTATGTCGTTTCGGCATTGCGCTCGCTGGTGCGGCAGCGGGACGCCGCCGATCTCGACATCATCGTCATCGACGACGGTTCGACCGACGGCTCTGCTGAGGCCGTACGCTCGATGATGGGCGAAAACCCCTGCATCCGACTCTTCCAGCAATCGAACATGGGCGTGGCCAGGGCGCGCAACGCCGGGCTGCGGCAACTGCCGCCGGATGCGGAGTTCGTGTCATTCCTGGATTCTGACGACATCTCGCTGGCCGGACGGTTCAAGGCCGATCTCGCCCGCTTCGAGGCTACCTCCGGGCTTGAGCTAACCTATTCGCTGATGACGCTGGTCGACCGGATCGACGACGAGAAGCTCGAGCCGGAGGCGGACTGCTGTACCATGACGCTTCGCGGAATTTCGCTGAGCACCGCTCTCTTCAGTCGAACGCTTGTCGATCGCATCGGCCATTTCGACGAGGACTTTGAGCAGTCCGAGGACACGGATTATCTGTTGCGAGTCTTCGAAACCGGTCCGCGCTACGAATTGCCGAACACCGTCGCGATCTACTACCGACGCCACGCCGGAAATGTCACCAAGGAACATAGCGGCAGGGTCCGCAACCACTTGCGTGCAATCCACAAGTCGATGCGGCGGCGCAAGGCCGATCCGTCACGGCGAGAGGTCCAGGGCATCTTCGAATTGAAGAGTCCCGCCGATTGGCGGATGCCATGATGCTCGAGACAATCGGCTCGGATCAGCCAAGCCCGCAACGCTGCTGGAGACGCCGATGAGGCTGAGCGTCATCATGCCGGTCTACAATCGCGAACAATTCGTTGGCCTGGCGCTGCGCTCGTTGCTCAGGCAGCGCGAAGACATCGATCTCGACATCATCGTCATCGACGACGGGTCGACCGATGGCTCGGCAGCCGTCGTACGGTCGTTGATCGACGAGGCCCCATGCATTCGTCTTTTCCAGCAGATCAATGGCGGGGTCACCAAGGCGCGCAATGCCGGGCTGAAGCAGTTGCTGCCGCAGACGCGTCTGGTGTCGTTTCTCGATTCGGACGACATCTCCCCGATAGGCCGCTTCAAGGCGGATCTCGCCTGCTTCGAAGAGGATCCTGGCCTCGAGCTGACCTATTCGCGCATGACGCTGGTCGACAAGATAGATGGCGAGACACTGGAACCGGCCGCCGACAGCCACTCCATCACCGTGCGAGGGATCCACCTGTCCGCCGGGATCTTCGCGCGAGACCTCATCGAGCGCACCGGTGGTTTCGACGAGGATTTCAAACAGGCCGAGGACACCGACTATCTGTTGCGTATCTTTGAGAGCCAGGCAAAATACGTTATGCCCGATACGGTGGCTCTCTATTACAGGCGTCATCCCGGCAACATGACCAAGGAAGCCGATGTGCCCTTTCGCGAGTTCATGCGCGCCATTCACAAGTCGATGAAGCGTCGCAAGGCCGATCCCAGCTTGCGCCGGGTGGAGGGGATCTTCGACTTCAAGGATCTCGCGCAGTGGCGGTTCCTTTGATGGCAGGCTACGGCGTCGTCATTCCGGCTTTCAACGCGGCCGCCACCATAGGCGCTGCCCTGAACTCCGTTCTGGCCCAGACGGCAAAAGCGGAGGCCATCGTCGTGGTCGATGACGGTTCGACCGACGATACGGCCGCGGTGATCGATGCGATGAACCTGCCGGTGACGGTGCTGCGACAGGACAATGCCGGACCCGGCAGCGCAACGACCCGTGGCATTGCGGCACTCTCGACGCCGCTCATCGCGACGCTCGATGCCGACGATTTGTGGCTGCCGGACAAGATCGAACAGCAACTGGCCTATCTCGGCCGTCATCCCGGGACAGCGGGCGTCTTTACGCACTGGCGGACGTTTCGCGGCGACAGCCCCGATTTGCCCGATGCGGCCAGTGGAGCGGGCTGGTCGCGCACGACGATGATGATCCGCCAGGAGGTGGTGCAGAGCGTCGGTCCCATCATCGACCCACCAGGCGGTCGCGGCGAGATGATCGACTGGATCGCCCGGGTTCGTGAGGCAGGCTTTGTACTTGCCATGCTCGACGACGTGCTTGCATTGCGCCGCATCCGTCCGGGCAGCCTTTCCTACGGCCGCGATCCGGCACGCGACCGGGGCTATATCCAGGTCGCAAGGCTCGCCATGCAGCGGCGGGCCCAGAACAAGGCGGGCTCCAGTTGAACGCCAGGCCTGTTCGCCGCATCAGCCGCCGCTTCCCGGACTATGGCTGGTCGTGGCCCACCGGCCAGTTGGACCTGTTGCTGAAGGCGGCGCTGCTCTCCGATGAGGACGCAGCCGCTGCCTGCGCCGCGCGCTGGCTCGACGAGAACGACATCGACCTCGTCTCGTTTCGAGAACATCGTCTGCTCGCCGCCATCTCCGACAGGTTCGGCAGAAAACTGGCCGGGCATACCGCGCACCCGCGCCTCGTCGGCCTGCAGAAGATGCTGTGGACGAAGTCGCGCATGGCGATGCGCGAGGCCGAGCCGACGCTGAAGGCGATGGCCGACGGCGGCGCCGACATCATGCTGATCAAGGGCGCCAGCCGCATTGCCTTGAACGCGTCGGCGCAGCGTGGTCGGGTGGCGCATGACATCGACATACTGGTGCGCCCGCGCGACATGGCTGCCGTCTTCGACATCTTGCGCGACCGCGACTGGCAGATCGCCTCGGGCGTCAGCGCGCAATATCTGCGAACCCGGTTGGCGTCGCTGCGGTCGATGAACTTCTTCAAGGGCCGTTTCGGCGACATCGACCTGCACCAGCTCGGCTATGATGGGTCGCAGACGAGCGCGGAAGACGACCTGGCGATCTGGCAACGGGCGGTCCCGGCACAATTCAGCGGCGTCGCGGTCTTCGTGCCATCGCCGGCCGATCGCATGGCACTGGCCATCGCCCATGGCGGCCTCGACGCCCACACCCACAGCGACTGGCTTGTCGACTGCGCGGTCGCCATCCATGCCGAAGACGTCGATTGGGGGATGTTCCTCGACATCGTCGGAAGACGCGGCCTGGCGGTTCCAGCGGCGGTGGCGTTATCCTATCTGGCGTTCGAGATCGGCATTCCGGTGCCGGAACGGACAATGGCCAGAATCTTCGAGATGGCCGACCGGGCTGGCCTGTCGCGTTGGTCGTCGGTTCTGCAAGCCAAGCCGCGCACGGATTTCGGCGGCCTGGTCTGGCTGTCGCGCGGCCTTGCCAAGCAGTTGCGCCTGAAGCGGAAGAAGGGCCGGTTGCAGCAGGAGCCGCCCGCCAAACCCTGGCGCGGGAGACCGGCCGCGGGCAAGCCGCAAGCCGCATCGGAGCCTCTGGTGTTTTCGCAGGCCATCGCCTGTCCGCAAACGACCGGCGACATGATGCTCGACATCACCGTCAGGATCGGCGTTCCGCCGGTCCGGCGCCGCATCGAAATGGAGATCAATGACGGTGGCGAGCATATCGCTCGCCTGCGTGCCGTGGCTATCAGCCGATCCGGCAGGGAACGCGTGCTGCATTTTCGCGGCAAGGTGACGCTCGACGGCGCGCGAGTTGCCTTGACGCTCGAGGCGCGACCATCGCGACAGTTTCGCGAGTGGAACGACGCGGCCACGGTGGCCGCCTATGGCGCCTTGCCTTTCCAGTTGCTGTCGGCGGGTTTCTTGCCGATCGGCTGAAGGCGAATCCGACGAACCTTTCTCGCAAGGCGGCGTCCGCTCAAACTCCGTAGCGTTCGGTGCGGATGATTTCGGCTGCAACGCCGGCATCGATCAGCGCCTGGGCTGCCGCGGAAACGAAGGCATTGGAGCCGCAGACGAAGGCGAGACCGGGCGGCTCGGGCAGCCGCGCCATGGCTTGCGCCATCATCGCGACGTCGTCGGCCGTGAACTATCCGCAAGCCATTGATCTGGCCTGTTGATTGAGGCGGATAGCGGCTTTGGAATTGCAGGATTAGCGGTATTTGGA
>NZ_RZPF01001140.1:0-1148 GCF_004022735.1 Mesorhizobium sp. M7A.F.Ca.AU.001.01.1.1 | reverse complement strand
CCTATATAGGAGTGTGCGATGGGCCTTGCGGAGAAGGTACACCGCCCCGCCTGGTAGAGTGCTCTATAGGAGAAGTGCCTGGGGGCAATTCGGTCGGAGCCTGGCGCTTCGTTGACTTCACCTGCCATGACAGGCAAATGTCACGGCCACAACAAAAGCGACAAGCCGTTCCGCCCGGGGAAGAAGCAGCCTTTCTGGATGCCAGACACGGAAGATGTCATAGCCGAACTCGGCAATGAGCCGCCGCTGATCGCGGATGGCCGCAGCGGCCCGCCCGACCGGCGAGAGGTTTCTGCACGCTGGCTGTCGGGAACATTTCTCACTGGCGTGACCTCGAGCGTGTTGATGGGCGTGGCGCTGTTCGCCGCTCTTGACGGCCGCCAGCAGCTGGCCACCCCACCCGAGATCGCCGAGTTGATCAGCCTTGCCGGCAACGGAGATTCCGGCGAAGTCGCCAAGACGACCAGGCTGGTGGCGCCACGTCAGATCGCAAAGGCCAAGGACCGCCGCCGCATGGAAGTGTCGATGGTCACCAAGGTCGGCGACCGCGACGTCATCCACACCATGCCTTTCGTGCAGATCAAGATGGCCCTTGCCGCCGGCCACACCACCAGCCGCGCCTACCCCCCCTTCGACCCGATGCAAGTGTTCGGCGACGACGGCGACGACAATGCCCAGCCGGCGACGGCCTCGGCCGCTTCCGGCCAGATCTACGGCGCCAAGGTCGAAAGCGAGATGAGCCTGAAGACCGTCGATTTTCCGATCGACACGGCTTCCTTCGACGAAAAGAGCGACCTCTCCGCCGACGAGGTGGAAAAAGTGGTGCGCGAGGCCGGCACCGACCTCAGCGACGGCGCCGTGCAGGTCGCTTCGCTCCACTATGTCGATCCGCAGCGATTCGGCGAAGCCTTTGCCGAGAGCATGGCCGGCTCCTACGACGTCAAGATCGTGCCGGAAAACGTCTCGGTGGCGCCGCGAGCCACCGTTGACGACCAGGCGCCGGCTTTCGCCGAGGAAATCATCCCCTTCACCAAGGATCTCGACGTCACCGAGGCTTTTGCTGATTCGGGCTACACAGGGGAAGACGCCACCGGAATGGCCGAAGCCATCGCCAAGTTGCTCAATGCGACGGCGCTCAAGGCTGGAAC
>NZ_RZPF01001139.1:0-1157 GCF_004022735.1 Mesorhizobium sp. M7A.F.Ca.AU.001.01.1.1 | reverse complement strand
ATGGCGCGCCCTCCCGCCCTGTCACCGGAGGACTCCATCCGCATCAGCCCGACAAGACCGGCAAGTTGGTTGGATGCGGACCCCATGCCGTCTTCTCCATGGCTGTCCACAGCGCGTGTCACCAGGTTGGCGGGCAGGTAGTTGCGGATCAGTCGATCATGGGGTGGCGCGATAAAAAATCGCCCACACAGCAGATCCAGTTGCTCGCCCTCGCCATCATTCTCGCTCAGCATCCATCCGGCTGACCCCCGGCGTTGCTGGGTAGGAATTGGTGTTTGCCCGCTACCGTCGTGCAGTACATGCGCCGCGCCGTGAGGCAGCAGCACAATATCTCCGCTCAGCAGCTCCCGCGCCGCTCTCGTCTTCGGATCCTCGAGAATGGCCCGGCCCTTGACTATGACGTGGTAGGGAATTTCGTTCGCGGCAGCCTTGTTCCAGGCAACGCGCCACGGTGCACCATAGGCGCAGCGGACCTCGAGCTGGCCGGTCACGGTGATGATTTGCAGGAGATGGCTCAGCCAGTCCACTTCAGACATTGGACCTCGAAACGGAGATAGTGAAACGTCTTATCGTAATTATGGATTGTTTGCACAAATCGAAAGTACCAAGAGAGACGGCAACACGCCCGCCGATCATGAATGCGTCTCCAGGTGAAGAACTTGTCTACATGCCGAGCGCGGAGGCACCACGCACTAGATTGCTGCGGCCGTAACGGAGCAACTGGTAAAAGGATGGAGCAGTTTCCTGTCTCTGAACAGCTGCGAGGCCGATCAGCCGCCGCAGCCTACCGCCATCCCCGCACCATATGAGATTGGACGCTGCGCCCTGGGGTCTCCCAATGAGTGTCCGGGGTCTCACCATTTATCGGTTGCAGCCATTCGTCAGAGCTGATGATGGCTCACGGTCGCTTTCAACAGAGGACGGTATTTGTTATCCAGGCCGATATTTGGAGCCGAGCGATATTGTGATGCTTGCCTTGTGATCCAGGTTGCCCCGCCGCCTTTGATAGACACCTGTTGTTAGGCCTTAGCTTTCCGATTCGCTGGTGTTTTCCTCAACGGCGTTTTTGCAGTTGGCTTGCGGCCGAGTCCGCTGGATTTCGCGAGGGCTGACCGCTGGGCCGCGTAGCTCGGTGCAACCATGGGATAGTCCTTGGC
>NZ_RZPF01001138.1:0-1158 GCF_004022735.1 Mesorhizobium sp. M7A.F.Ca.AU.001.01.1.1 | reverse complement strand
CTCTATCCGCACCGCACCTATATTGCGGCCAAGGTGCGGATAGAGTGCGTAGATCGGGCTGGAGCCGGGGCGAAACTCATCCAGCTGCACTTCCAACCGGCCGTCGCTGATCGCAGCATCGACCAGCAGGCTGGGCAGATTGCCGATGCCGAAACCGGCGGTGGTCATCTGGTAGGCGGCCTCGACGCTGTTGGTCGAGATGCGCCCGCCGACAGCCGCATCGAAAGGGCCGTCTGGTCCGATGAAAGGCCATGTGCCAAGCCGCTTGGCGAAATTGCTCAGCACGCAGGAATGGCTTGCCAGCTCATCCGGGTGGACCGGGCGGCCGTTTGTGTCCCAATAATCGGGCGTGGCGCAGACATAGTTGCGAACTTCCCCAAGCCGGCGGGCAATCAAGGCGGAATCGGCCTGACCGCCGAAGCGGATGGCGACATCGTAGCCTTCCTCGACAATGCCGACGACATAACGCGCGGTGAGGTCGAACTCGATCGTGGTGAGCGGGTTCTCTTCGAGGAATTTCGGCACCAGCTTGGTTATGCGCGTGTGGCCCAGAACATTGGAGCAGGAAACCCGGATCAGGCCGCGCGTCTCCTTGTGAAGGCCGCGCGTCGAATCCTGCAGTTCGGAAATGTCGTCGAGCAGGATGCGGGCACGCGGAGCATAGTCGCGGCCCGCCTCTGTGAGGCTGAGGCGCCTTGTGGTGCGATTGATGAGCCGGACGCCGAGGTCGTCTTCCAGTTCCTTGATGGTGCGGCTGACGGCCGTCGTCGACATGTTGAGATCGCGCGCCGCCGCCGACAGGCTGCCCAGCAGGCAGACCCGATCGAACACCCGCATCGCCGTCAGAAGATTCATCTTGCCTTCCCCTCGCCGTCGCGGCCCCGCCGCCATCCGCTGCGTCTTGTAGAAAACAGCGCCCAGCAACGACGCGGCAAGGGCATTCCACCGAATTTGGGCGTAAAATCAACAATGGGAGAACCGATATGACATCCAGACCTCTTCATCCGGCGATCGGCACATTTGCGAAAGGCGCGAAGAGCGGCGCGCTTGGCCGCCGCGAGTTCCTGGCGTTGGCCAGCGCCTTCGGCGCCAGCACGGCGATTGCCTATGGGCTCATCGGTCAACCGGTTCCGGCGCGGGCCGAGGAAGCCGCCCAAC
>NZ_RZPF01001137.1:0-1160 GCF_004022735.1 Mesorhizobium sp. M7A.F.Ca.AU.001.01.1.1 | reverse complement strand
CGGTCCGACCAATCGACTTTGGCGCCCTCGGCCGAGTGTTCCATGTAGGCTTCGGTCGTCCCGGGAAGGCCGGATGTGTCGATTCCCACCGGCGAACTGCTGATCACAGTCAGAGATACGACACGCGAGGGATGTTTCAACGCCACAAGCTGCGCGATCATGCCGCCCATCGACATCCCGACGACATGCGCCTTGCCGATGCCGTGGTCGTCCAGAACATGCATTGCATCGTCGGCCATATCATCGAACGTGTAGGGCGGCTCTCCCGGCTTGTATTTCGTCGAACGGCCGGTATCGCGATTGTCGTAGCGGATCACGAACAGGCCGGCACCGGCCAGTTTCCGGCAGAACGCCTCCGGCCACCACAGCATCGAGGCCATCGCTCCCATGATCAGCAACAGCGGCGGGTTCGCCGGATCGCCAAAGACTTCGGATATAATCTCAGGGCGTTCGGTGGTCCTCATCACGCAGTCTCCTCTCTGCAAAACTGATTGCATTTTGCAATCGGTTGCACGATAATAAAACTGCTACGATAATGCAACCGGTTTTGGAGAAAAATCTCATGAGCATGGATCGCCGGTCCGGGTGCCCGATCAATCTGTCGCTGGAAGTCTTCGGCGACCGCTGGAGCCTGATCATCCTTCGCGACATGATCTTCGGCGGCAGGCGCCATTTTCGCGAGCTGCTCAACGGATCGATGGAAGGCATCGCCTCCAACATCCTCGCCGACCGGCTGAAGCGCCTGATGGAGCTGGGCATGCTGACCAAGGCCGACGATCCCTCGCACAAGCAGAAGGCGATTTACAGCCTGACCGAGATGGCGATCACGCTGGTTCCGATCCTGGCCCATCTCGGCGCCTGGGGCCGCGTCTGGCTGCCGGTCAGCGACGAATTGTCGATCCGCGCCGAACTGCTGGAAAAGGGCGGACAGCCTATGTGGGACAAATTCATGGACGAGTTGCGGCACGAACATCTCGGCATGCCGCTCGATACAATGTCTGGCCCTTCTGTCCGCGCGACCTTGCAGGCCGCCTACGAGGCCGTGGTTGCCAGCAAGGCCCTCGCCGCCAGCCCGGCCGCGTAACCAACTTATTTTCCCGTTTTGGGGCCGGCTCTGCTAGAAGAAGCGGAAAATCACAATTCACGGGATTGGATAAGGT
>NZ_RZPF01001136.1:0-1169 GCF_004022735.1 Mesorhizobium sp. M7A.F.Ca.AU.001.01.1.1 | reverse complement strand
GTGGACGATACTGCACGCCACGGCGCCGGACCTTTATGGGCCGTGGACCGAGCATCAGTCGATCGAGCTTCCAATCAATGGGAGTGGTGTTGCGGCTCCGGGGGTCATCCACGAAAGCGGCGTCTTTCACATGTTCATCCAGACCGAGTTCATGAAGTCTGGCGGCCGCTGCGAGCATGCGGTTTCCAATGACGGGTTCCAGTGGGTGGTTCTTAGCCCCGCAATCCTCGCGATCCCGGACACGGAGGAAGATGGCATTTACGATCCGCATCCCGCACTTATTGGCGGCAAGCGCTACCTCGTCTATTCCGCCATGCCAAAATTCACCAGGGTGCCGCAGCCCGACATCTATCTCGCACGCAGCCAATCCGACTCATGGTTCGGTCCCTGGAAGCGGATCGGCAAGATCCTCGACCACAATGATGTGCCTCACCACAACACAAGAGAGGATCCCGACTATGAATGGGGCATTGAGGGCGCACAACTGGTCGAATTGCCGGACGGTCGCGTGCTTCTCAATGCCACTTGCTTTCTGCCCAATGGCCTTCGCGGGAACCGGCAACGCGTGTTTTTTGCCATCGCGGATAACGTTGCTGGACCTTACGTCTCGATCGGCCCGGTGCTGGAACCAGGCCAGCCGGGAGAGAACGGCCACTCGACAGTGATGATCGAAGGCAGCCAGCTTTCACTGTTTTATCAGAGCCGGGTCGCCACGACTGATCATCGGTGGCGCTACGGCTTGGCCAGATGTGACGTCGCTCTGCTTTCCAGGGTCGCGTGATCCGGTCGGCGCCACTCGTACCGACTGCATCAACGAACTGGACGGCTCGCATTGCGAATAAGCGTCCGTGGCTCGAGACATTCCCGCGGAAAACTGCCGGAATTAAGTGTTCCTCGCACGGAACAATGCATCAGAGCTGAGGTTCGGCTGACTTCCAACCAGGAGTCAGCCATGTATTACACCGACAAGAAATTGCAGTACCCGGTTCGTGTGGAAACGCCCAATCCAGTCTTTGCCCGTGCCTTGCAGCAGGCCATCGGCGGAGTAGAAGGCGAGATCCGCGTGGCCTTGCAGTATTTCTTCCAGGCATGGGGATGCCGCGGGCCGGCCAAATACCGCGACCTGTTGTTGAACACGGCGACCGAGGAGCTCGGCCATATCGAAATGC
>NZ_RZPF01001135.1:0-1169 GCF_004022735.1 Mesorhizobium sp. M7A.F.Ca.AU.001.01.1.1 | reverse complement strand
GGATCGAACGATCGCCCAGCATGCCGGCGCCACGCACGGCTAGCGACGCCGTGTCGGGCGACTTGAGCAAGCCACCCATGAAGGCGCGGACGTCGTCCTGTGGCCCTGCCTTGATCAAGGCTCGCAAAGCCGTCGGTGCATTTGGCCCATTGGTGGCCGCAACCTTTCGCAACTCCGCCCTCGCCAAATCCCCGCGGTCAAGTTCGTTCAGTGTCCAGGCTGCCCATAGCCGCACGCTTCCGTCGTCGGCATCTAGCGCGCCAGCAACTTCGTGCACCAGATCGAGGCGTTGCAGTACCCCCGCCAAATGCAGGCTGTTTGCCCGCACGCGGACGTCAGGATCGCGCATCAGATTCGTCAACAGAGCTTTTGGGTCGACCCCATGTTCGCGGCAGGCCGCGACAGCGAGATAGCGTAGGAACGCGTCTTGCGCGCTGATCCAACGCCGTACCAAGGGACTAATCGTTTCGGCCTTATGCCATGCCAGTGCTCCGACCAGGCCCCGCGCATCGTCATCCGAAGCACGGCCAAGTTCAACGGCTTGTCGGATCTTGTTATCGCTACCCTGCTCAATTGCCAACCATGTGAAAAGGAACAACTCCCCCTTTTCGGGGAAGTCCTCATAGGCAGCCTCGATGAACGGCCATGCGGCTACCCCGGCAATACGCAAGCCGTCAAGGTTTGCCTCAAGCCGCCTGCCGACGCCGTCGACCACGTTTCCCTCAGGTGGGTCCTCGGCGGCCAACGTGTCGCGCTGCGCCCACAAGAAAGCCGCCAGCTCGGCGTGCTGACGCACAATGTCCTTGACGATGCGATGTTCAACGGTACCGTCCGATTGTTGGCCGTAGCTCCCCGCGACCATCATCAATTTAAGTCGATCGAACCGCCGCGAATACGGTTGGCGGCACTGGCGTGGCTGGTAACGAAAGTACCTCTGATGGTGATGCGACCGTCTTTCTCCATCAGGATCGTTGCCTTGCCGCAGCGTAATTCGATCCGTTCTTCGGCGTGAATCCGCACGCGGTCTCCATCGCGAATAACTGCAGGTGCCGCATGCTTGCGCACCAGTTCCACGATGCGCCCGACGATGAGCGGCCGCCGCGCATCTCCGTCCTCGAACAACAAGGCGATCTCCTGGCCGATCATATCGGATGACAGTTCGGCAAGGC
>NZ_RZPF01001134.1:0-1182 GCF_004022735.1 Mesorhizobium sp. M7A.F.Ca.AU.001.01.1.1 | reverse complement strand
GTGGGAAACGGGCAAGCTCATCCTGCATGACCGGTTGCCGACACATGGGCCGCCGGCGCATCTGGGCGAGATGTTGCACAACCTCTCCTTCGCGCAATTGTGGAAACCGGTCCTTGAACCGATGCTGATCGGTGCGGTTCCGCTCGGCTTGATCTTCGGGCTGCTGTTCTACGCCATCACGCGCTGGGGCATGAACGCTTTCCGCGAACAGCGGCGCAAACGCCTGGCCGAGCGCGCAAGCCGGCATGCGCAATCGTCCCATCCCGGCGCAAGCATCGGTTCCACTGCGCGATGATCATCGGCATCGGCAGCGACCTGATCGACATCAGACGCATCGAGAAATCGCTGGAGCGTCACGGCCAGCGCTTCGTCCAGAGAATCTACACCGACATCGAACAGGCGCGTTCGGACAATCGACGCGCCCGCGCGGCCTCCTATGCCAAGCGTTTCGCCGCCAAGGAGGCCTGCGCCAAGGCGCTGGGCACCGGACTGGCGCAGGGCGTGTTCTGGCGCGACATGGGTGTCGTCAACCTGCCCAGTGGCGCGCCGACCATGGCGTTGACGGGAGGAGCGCAGGCCAGGCTGGCCAAAATCCTGCCAAAGGGCTATCGGGCGGCAATCCACCTCACCATCACGGATGATTTCCCGCTCGCTCAAGCCTTTGTGATCATCGAGGCGCTGCCCGTCGAAGAAGCGCCACATTGATTGCCTCTGACGACCGGCATTGACGTTGCCCAGCGCGCGCCGAGACTCTATACCATCCAACGCACAATCGAGGACGACATGAGCGTGGCTGAAAAATCCGAGAAGAAATCCGGCGGGCTTGGCGAGACCGTCAGCGTCATCGTCCAGGCGCTTTTGCTCGCCCTGGTCATCCGCACGCTGCTGTTCCAGCCTTTTTCGATCCCGTCGGGATCGATGCGGCCGACGCTTTTGGAAGGCGACTATCTGTTCGTCACCAAATGGTCCTATGGCTATTCGCGCTATTCGCTGCCTTTCGGACCCGATATTTTTTCGGGCCGCATCTGGGGCTCCGAGCCGAAGCGCGGCGACGTGGCGGTTTTCAAATTCCCGCCTGATCCGTCCGTCGACTACATCAAGCGCGTTGTCGGCCTGCCGGGTGACAAGATCCAGGTCAAGGACGGCCAGCTTTTCATCAACGGTGTCGGCGTGCCGCGCGTG
>NZ_RZPF01001133.1:0-1183 GCF_004022735.1 Mesorhizobium sp. M7A.F.Ca.AU.001.01.1.1 | reverse complement strand
TCCCATGCCTGCGGAGGCGACAGCCTCGATTTGATCAACCATGGCTTTCTCGAAGCGGTCGAGGCTGTCGCCTCCGCAGGCATGGGAAAGGCGCAACAGGGCTTCGTTCAGCATCAACGGAGCGAAATGTGCTGAAGCTTCAAGCCTGAGTTGCCTTAAACGGTCCGGAGTTGCGGCCTGCAACTTTGACATGGACAACCTCCTTTCTCCCACAAGCGTCTCAACGGGATTTGACCGCCGATGTTCCACCGTGCCTGAACATCTGTCATGCCATGCGAGCTACAGGAACCAGCTTGCCACCAATCCCGCCGACGCCGCAAAAATCGCCAAGGTCGTCACGCCGCCCAGGATGTTCGTGCTTGTGCTGTTGACCTTGTCGCCCATGATCTTGCGATTGTTGGTCATGATGAGGATGAGAAGCAGCAGCGGCGGCGTTGAAAATCCTTGCACGATGCCGGACCAGACGAGAGCTTTCATCGGGTTGAAGCCGAAGAAATTGAGACCCACCGCCACCAGCGTTATGACCCCGATCGCGATGTAGAATTTGGGAGCCTGCCGGGGTTTGGCATGCAGGCTATTCTTCCATCCCATCGCCTGGGCGAAATCGAAAGCAGCGCCAGCGGTCATGATCGGCACGGCCAGGAAGCCGACGCCAATTACACCGGCCGCAAAGAGAATGCCGGCAGCGTCGCCGGCAAGCGGCCGCAGCGCTTCGGCCGCCTGTGCCGCTGTCTCGATCTGCGTGTGTCCGGCCTTGTAGAGCGTCGACCCGGTCGAAAGGATGATAAAATACATGATCAGATTGGAGAACGTCATGCCGATTAGGATATCGCGGCGGGATCGGCGCAGTTCACCCTCGGTGGCGCCTTTGCGCTCTTCGAGGCTCGTTCGACCCTTGGCGATCTCCTCCTCCACCTCCTGATTGGACTGCCACGTGTAAAGGTATGCGGAGAGAGTGGTCCCGACGATGGCGACGAGGATGGACAGGTACTCTCGGCTGAACTCGATTTGTGGCAACAGCGTGCCACGCAGGATGGAAGCGGCATCCGGTTTGGCAAGCACCGCGGAGACCACATAGGCAAGCAGAGCCAGAGCCAGCCACCGGAACACATTTCGGATCAATTTGTACGATCCGAGCACCTGCAGGGCAAAAATGACGACCGCAACGGCAGTGACGACCAAC
>NZ_RZPF01001132.1:0-1184 GCF_004022735.1 Mesorhizobium sp. M7A.F.Ca.AU.001.01.1.1 | reverse complement strand
GATCAGCACGGTCTCGGTGTTGCGCTGGATGATGCGCACCGGGACCCGCCTGGCCTTGCCATCCTCGATCTGCCAGACATAGGCGCCGTCCGACCCCCACAGGATCGCCAGCGGGCTGACGGCCGGATAGGTTTGCCCCGGAAATTTCATGGTGATGCCGAACGACATGCCGGCGCGCAGCGAATCGGCCGGGTTGGCGATCTTGGCCTTGACCAGCAGCGTGCGACTCTTTTCATCGATGTGGTTGTCGATGGCCGAAACGGTGCCGCTATAGGCGTTGCTGGGATTGGCGATCGGCGTCGCCGTCAATTGCGCACCGACCTTGACGGCGGCGGCGAAGCGCTCGGGTACCAGGAAATCGACCAGGATCGAGGACCGGTCGTCGAGCGTGGCGATGGCCGACTGGTTGGTGACGTAATTGCCGGCCGAGATCGGCAGGATGCCGACGGTGCCGGCGATCGGCGCCAGGATCGACCGGCGCTGCAGTGCAAGTTCCGCGTCCTGAAGCGCCAGCTTGGCGCCCGCCAGCACCACCTCGGCATCAGCCACGGCTACCGGGGTCGCGGCATTGGAGGCACGCAGCGACTTAACGCGGTCGAGCTTGGACTGAGCGTCCTGCAAGGCGAGCTTGGCACGGTCCTGAGAGATCACTTCGGTCTCGGAATCGAGGGTGGCGAGGATCTGTCCCTTCTCGACATGGCTGCCGGATTCGACCAGCAGTTCGGCGAGGCGGCCGGAGCTGTAAGGATTGACGGTCACCGAGGCGTTGGCACGGCCGGTGCCGATCGCCTGCAGGCGGTCGTTGATAACAGCCGAAGTGGCCGCCAAGGCGACCACGTTCACCCGCTGGTTGCCGTTGCGGCCGTTTGCCTGCCTCGCGTTGGCGGCACCGGTTTCAGCCGGGGGCGTTGCCGCGTAAGCCCAGTCGATGCCCCAACGTGCCAGCACGTCCGGTGCGCCGGGATAAAAGCGCAGCCAGGCGGCTGCCGCCACCACCAGCACCACGAGTGCAAAAAGTATCTGTTTCCAGGCGGCCATCAGCACTCCGGTTGGTAAAACAATCCTTCCGTCTACCGGTTTCCCGAAATGAAGCAGACGCAGCGAGGCTATTGTAAGGCAAAGAAGCCGTCTCGATATCGCGTCTTTATGACAATTCTCCGGGGGCTGCGCACATTAAATATATG
>NZ_RZPF01001131.1:0-1184 GCF_004022735.1 Mesorhizobium sp. M7A.F.Ca.AU.001.01.1.1 | reverse complement strand
ATGGTATACGCAAGGAACCTCAGGTGAACCGAATTTGCACGAACCGGGAAAACATATCACTTTTTAGCGAACCGCTTCACTGCTTTCTTCTCATGCCATGGAGAAACCGGTGGCCACCTCGGCGCAAGCAACCGCCCTTGCCTGTCTCGACGGCATCCAGCCGTTGTTGTCCGCGTGGACACGCATCATCTTCGATTACGGCGAGACCGCGTGGCGGGAATATCAATCCGCCGCCTGGTATGTCGAGCGACTGAAACTCGAAGGCTTTTCTGTCGAAGAAGGCTCCGGCGGCATGCCGACCGCCTTCTGCGCACATTGGACCAACGGCCCCGGCCCGACCATCGGCATGTACGCCGAATACGACGCGGTGCCGGGCAATTGCCAGGATGCCGCTACGGTCGAGCGTCCGCGCCGGGGACTTGGCAACCAGGCCGGCGGCCACACCGACCCGCATTCCGGGCTGGGTATTTCGAGCCTCGGCGGGCTGCTGGCGACCAAGGCCGCGATGCAGCGCCACGGCATATCAGGCACGCTGCGCTTCACCGGCGAGCCGGCGGAAAAGGTGCGTGGGTCAAAGCCGATCCATGCCGCCAAGGGCTATTATGACGGCCTTGCCGGCATGATCTCCTTTCATCCGTTCTACATGCTGCCGCTCTGCAACACGGCGCGCTGGGACACGCATTGCGGCGCGGCCTACGCGATGATCTATCGCTTCATCTGCGACCAACCGGAGCGCTGGGCGCTGGCTGCGGGTGCTGCACCCATTCCGCAAGCACATTCGGCGGCGCGCGCGCCCGGCGCCAACGACGCATTGATGATGATGTACATGGCCTCCAAGGCTCTGCGCGATTCCATGCTGCCTCACCAGGGCGGCTGGTCGATCAGCGAGGCGATCCTGACGGCGGGGCAAGCGACCGCCGACAATTTGCCGGCGGGGCTGGCCGAGATTCAGTACATGATCCGCGTGCCGACGCTTGCCATGGCCGAGCAGGTCACCGCGGTGCTCGACCGCAATGCCGAGGCGGCGGCAGCGATGAGTGATTGCCGCACCGAGCGGCATTGGGTGTCGAAGTCACGACCGGGACTTGCCAATCATGCCATGGCCGAGATCGCCTATGAAGCGCTGTCGGCGGTCGGGCCGCCGCGCTGGGACGAAGACGCCAAGGCAGTCGCGCGCGAAATGC
>NZ_RZPF01000112.1:0-11795 GCF_004022735.1 Mesorhizobium sp. M7A.F.Ca.AU.001.01.1.1 | reverse complement strand
GCCGACGTGCCCGATGAAAAAATGCCGGTCGAGGAAGTCGCATGCCGCGAACGGCTAAAGACGCTCGGCGTCGAATTCGAAGAGTACAAGGCGGAAAGCCAGCCCGAAATCGGCTGTTCGATTCCCTACCCCATCGTGCTGAAGACCCTTGGAAAGTCGATCGCGATTGCCCCGGGCACCGAGCTCAACTGCAAGATGGCCGAGGCGACGGCGCGTTTTGCCGCCGATGTCATCCAGCCGGCGGCAAAGGCCGAATTCGGTGCGGACCTGAAATCGATCGGCCAGGCATCGGCTTTTGTCTGCCGGCCACGCAACGGCACACGAAAACTGTCGGAACACGCGTTCGGCAACGCGCTCGACATCGCCAGCTTCACGCTGTCGGACGGCAAGAAGATCGAGGTCGGCCCGGCGCCGCCGGAGAAAGACGCCAAATTCCTCAACAATGTTCGCAAGGCCGCCTGCGGACCCTTCAAGACGGTGCTCGGCCCAGGCGCCGACGCCGATCATTCCCTGCATTTCCATCTCGATCTCGAACCGCGCCGTCATGGCGGAACGTTCTGCCAGTGATCAGGGCTGATCCAGGCCGCGTGCCGCAATTCGGCCGCAGGCATGAACGCGGACGCTGAGTTTTCCTTTACCCTTGATCGTTAAAATGCCGGATATCCATCAACGGGATTCCGCCAATGGCCGGCAAATTTCGGGCCGTGTTTTTCGCCACCGCGCGCCAGTCAAAATATGCAGCAATGCTGACCGCCGGTCTGGCGCTGGCGGCGCTTTCCGCCTGCAACACCGGCAGTGTGCTGTCGCTGCAGCCGGCCGTCGACGTCGGCGCGCAGACGGCTGCCGTGCCGCAATATGCCGGCATGCAGAAGCTTGTCCCTTCCAATCCGTACATGACGCAGGCCGCTTATCCGCGCATGGACGAGCCGATGTCGCCCGTCGAGCAGATGCCGGCCAGCGAAACCGACTGCCGTCAGCAATTGAAGCGCCTCGATGTCGCCTACACCGACCTGGCGCCGATCCATGAAGGCCAGTGCGGCATCGATTATCCGGTCAAGGTCTCGGCCATCGGCAACATCCAGATGAAACCCGCCGCAACCCTGACCTGCGACATGGCAGCTACCTTTGCCGGCTGGACGAAGAACGAACTCGTTCCCTCCGCCCGCTGGCGTTATTTCTCCGGCGTCAGGACCATACACCAGGGCTCCAGCTATTCCTGCCGCCGGATTGCCGGCGAAGGCGTCCTGTCCGAACACGGCAAGGGCAATGCGCTCGACGTCATGAGCATCGAGCTCAACAATGGCGACGACATCGATGTGCGCAAGCCCGGCCTGTTCGCCTTCCGCACCCGTGGCTTCCTCAACAATGTGCGCGCCGACGGCTGCCAGTACTTCACCACCGTGCTCGGCCCCGGCTACAATTACGACCACCGCAACCATTTTCATTTCGACATCAAGAACCGCAAGAACGGTTATCGCGCCTGCCGTTAGATCGGTGCCGGGTATCCTTTGCCTGAATGCCATGACAACGCCTAATGTGATGCCGGAACATTTGAGCGGCATTCATGGGTCAACGAAGCGTTCGGCGACGCATTATGATCTGGGCGGCGACCTTGTTGGCCGCGTATCTGGCGCTCGCCTATTTCGCCGCACCGGAATTCTGGACGTTCCGCGATCGAGGTTTTCGCACGCATCGCTTCGAGATGCTGACGCACACGCCGCAAGGCATTCCGGGCGACCCGATCAATGTCGGCCTTGTCGGCACGCAGAAGGAGGTGGTCCACGCCTTTGCCGTTGCCGGCTGGGACACCGCCGACGCCGTCACCCTGAAGACCGCGATCGAGATCGGTGAAAGCGTGCTGTTCGACCACCCCTATCCCGATGCGCCGGTCAGCAGGCTGCTGTTCGATGGCCGTGCCCAGGATCTCGCCTTCGAAAAGCCGGAGGGCATCAGCGCCGACCGACGGCATCATGTCCGCTTCTGGCAGACCGATGCAAGCGGCGACGATGGCCGGCCGCTGTGGCTGGGCTCGGCCAGCTTCGATCGCGGCGTCGGCTTCAGCCACGACACCGGCGCCGTCACCCACCATATCGGCCCCGACATCGACGCCGAGCGCGATTTCCTGATGCGCGACCTGGCCACTGCCGGCATGCTGCTCTCGACCAGCGACATATCGGGCGTCGGCGCCACCAAGGCGGGACGCAATGGCGGCGGCGATCCCTATTTCACGGACGGCGAGGCAATTGTCGGCGTGTTGAAGCAGTTGCCATGACATCGCAAAAGTCAGGTCGTGGTGATCACGATCTTGCCGAACGGCCCTTTCTCCAGATGTTGCAAGGCCTGCGGCACCTCATCGAAGCCAAAAACCTTGTCGATGACCGGCTTGATCGCCAGCGCCTCGATCGCCTGATTCATGCGCTCGAAAGCACGGCGATGGCCGATCGACAGGCCCTGCACGGTGATGCGGTTGCGCATGAAGGGCAGGATGGGAAAGCTGAGCTCCATCGCGCCCAGCAGGCCGATGATCGACAGCCGGCCGTCGGCGGCCAGCGCGTTCAGCGATCGCCGTGCATTGTCGCCGCCGACCATTTCCAGCACGTGGTTCACGCCCAGCCCGTTCGTCAGCTCACGCGCGGCATCGTCCCAGGCCGGTTGCGTGCGGTAGTTGATCCCTTGCCAGGCGCCAAGCTTTCTCGCCCGCTCAAGCTTTTCATCACTGCTTGAGGTGACGATGGCGCGCAGGCCGAACGCAGTGGCGAACTGCAGCGCAAACAGCGACACGCCGCCGGTGCCCTGGATCAGAATGGTCTGACCCGGCACCGGTTTGGTCGCCTCGGCCATGGCGAACCAGGCCGTCAGCGCCGCGATCGGCAATGTCGCGGCCTCGATGTCGCCGAGCGACAGCGGCGCCAGCACCGCGGCGTCCTCGCCGAAGATGACATGATCGGAAAGCATACCCGACAGCGACGACCCCAGCGTGTGCTTATGCAGCACCGGCGGTGCGTCGCCATCCGGCCAATCGGCGATCACCTGGCCAAGCACGCGCTGGCCGACCTGAAAGCGGCTGACGGCACTGCCGACGGACACCACTTCGCCCACCGCGTCGGATGTCGGCACGAAGGGAAAGGCAAGGTCGGGGATCAGCACGCCGTCCACGATCATCTTGTCCTTGTAGTTGAGCGATACGGCCTTGGTCCGGACCAGCAAATCGTGCGGCCCTGGCTCGGGCACCTTGCCTTCCACCTGGCTTAGCCTCGACAGGCCAAAACCGCTCATCTGCCAGGATCTGTTGATTGGGGTGCTCATGTCGTCTCGCGCTCCGTGCATTGATGCCAGGCGAGACATTTATGCCTTTCGATTATAGAAAATAGTGCTTCCGTGCGGTATAATTTGACACTGATTGCGGACTAAAAGTCGACAATAGGAAATCGCCATGGAAACGGCCGACCTGCAAGGCACCGTCGCGTTTGTGCAGGCGGTGGAGGCCGGCAGCTTCACTAGCGCCGGCGAGCGGCTGCATGTGACGAAGTCGGCGATCGGCAAATCGATCGCGCAGCTGGAGCAGAGGCTCGGCGTTCGCTTGTTGAACCGCACCACCCGCAGTCTCAGTCCGACCAGCGAAGGCATCAGCTACTATGAAGCCTGCGTCCGGGCCCTGGCCGAGATCGAAGCCGCACAGTCGCTGCTCGCCTCGCGTCGGCAGGTCCCGTCTGGCCGGCTTCGGGTCGACGTGCCGCTGGCCTTCGGCCGACGCTGCGTCGCTCCCGTGCTGTTCGAGATTTCGAGGAAATTTCCGGACCTGACGGTGGAAGTCTCCTTCAATGACCGCCGCGTCGACCTGATCGAGGAGGGTATCGACCTGGCGATCCGCATGGGCGAACTCGACGACAGCCTGTCGCTTGCGGCCAGGCGCCTCTATGCTCAGCGCTCGGCCATATGCGCGGCTCCCGACTATCTCGACAGGCATGGCCGGCCGCAATCGGTCGAGGATCTCGCCGATCACAGCGTCATTGGCTACGGTCGCGAGGGCATCGTCCGCCCCTGGGTGATCAGACATTCCGACGGCCATCTCGCAACCTTCGTGCCCAAGGCGCGGCTCGTTCTCGGCCATGGCGAACCGATGCTGGATGCGGCGCTCGCCGGCTGCGGCATCGCCTTCCTGCCGACATGGCTGGCCGCCGACAGCCTCAAAAGCGGCGATCTCGAAATGGTGCTGTCGGAATGCCTGGTCGAGAACATCGTCGTGCATGCCGTCTGGCCGGTGACGCGCGCGCTCACGCCAAAGGTGCGGGTTGTCGTCGACGCCCTCGTCGAACATTTTTCGGCGCCGCCCTGGGATGCCGCGTGAGCGAAATACCGGTCATTTCTCAAAAATCACGCCGGACTATTTTCGAAGACCGCGCCACAATGCTATTGACCGCTCATGTTATACGTCGAAATCGCTATCGTGGTCGTCCTCATCTGCGTGAACGGCCTTTTGTCGATGTCCGAGCTCGCCATCGTCTCGTCGCGCCCGGCCAGGCTGAAAGCGATGATCGACCGCGGCACCAATGGCGCCGGCCGCGCCCTTGATCTTGGCTCAAATCCCGGCAAGTTCCTGTCCTCGGTGCAGATCGGCATCACCTTGGTCGGCGTCCTCTCCGGCGCCTTTTCCGGCGCCACGCTCGGCGAACGGCTGGCGCAGTTCCTGGCTTCGACCGGCATCCGCGAGACTGTCGCCGACCCGCTAGGCGTCGGCATCGTCGTTGCTATCATCACCTATTTCTCGCTGATCGTCGGCGAGCTGGTGCCCAAGCAGATCGCGTTGCGTGATCCCGAGCGGGTCGCCGCCAGGGTCGCTCCGGCGATGACCATCCTCGCCACGGTGTCGGCGCCGCTGGTCTTCCTGCTCGACTTCTCCGGCCGCACCATATTGTGGCTGCTCGGTCAGCGCGGCGAAAGCGAGGAAAAGGTCACCGACGAGGAGATCAAGATGCTGGTCGCCGAGGCCGAGCATCACGGCACCATCGAATCCGACGAGCGGCGCATGATCGCCGGCGTCATGCGGCTTGGCGACCGCGCCGTGCGCGCGGTGATGACGCCGCGCACCGAAGTCGACTGGATCAATCTGCAATCCGACGAGGCGGCCATCCGCAAGCTGCTCATGGAAACCCAGCATTCGCGCCTGCCGGCAGGCGACGGCGGCGTCGACGTCATGGTCGGCGTCGTCCAGACGCGTGATGTGCTGGCCGCACTGCTTGCCGGCCGCGTGCTCGATCCGCGCAGGCATGTGCGCGCAGCCCCCATCGTCTACGACCAGGCCGACGCGCTCGATGTGCTGCAGAAGCTAAAGGAATCCGACGTGCCGATGGCGCTGGTGCATGACGAATACGGCCATTTCGAAGGCATCGTCACCCCGGCCGACATTCTGGAAGCCATCACCGGCGTGTTCCGCGCCGACACCGACGCCGGCGACGAGGAAAACGCGGTCAAGCGCGAGGACGGCTCGTGGCTGCTCGCCGGCTACATGCAGGCCGACGAGATGGCCGACATTCTCGGCATCGACCTGCCGGAAAACCGCGATTACGAAACCGTCGCCGGCTATGTGCTGTCGCATATGCACCATCTGCCGGCGACTGGCGAATGCGTCGACGCGCAGGGCTGGCGCTTCGAGGTGGTCGATCTCGACGGCCGCCGCATCGACAAGCTGATCGCCACCCGCCTGGCCGGCGCCCCTCGCGAGGCGGTGCGCTGACGGTCGACGCGATTTGCGGCATTTCGCTCTATCGTTCCCAGAAGGACTTGGCGATCTCTCCCTCGACCTGCTGTATCGTCAGGCCGATATCGTCGATCAGATGCGGATTGTCCTTCGACATTTGCCTGAGCTGCCAGCGAAAGCGTATCCGCTCGCGCCAGGTCCGATCGTGCCAGCTCGCGATGATGCTTCGCAGGGTCTTTAGGAGCCGGCGCGATGCCGGCCGCACGGGCGTTCCCGGCCGCGCTGCACAAGTGAGGGTATTGGTCATGGCAACCTCCATATGGTTTGAGGGCCTAGGGCTCTCGATGAGGTTGAATTCTGCGCGATACGGACGGCGCCGTAATTAAGCCCTCCCAAATAGTTCCCAAAACTTCCAAACGAGCTAGAGCGGCCCTATAGATGCGCCTATGCAGGGATCGCGTTTTGCCTTTGGTCCGTTCGTGCTTGATCCGCATGCGGGAACGCTGCTTCGGAACGATGTCCCCGTTGCCGTCGGCTATCGCGGGCTGAGCCTGCTTGCGGCACTCGTCGGGCGGCCCGGCGAAATCCTCGGAAAAGCCGAACTGATGGACGCCGCGTGGCCGGGCACGGCCGTCGAGGAAGGCAATCTCACCGTCCAGATCGCGCAGCTGCGCAAGCTGCTTGGCCCCGTCGGCGACAACGGCGAATGGATATCCACCGTTCCGCGCGTCGGCTACCGTTTCACTGGGGCCGTCGAACAGCTGGGCGAGGCCAGGCGAAAACCCTTGCCGCTGCCCGACAAACCGTCGATAGCCGTGCTGCCCTTCGTCAATTTCAGCAACGATCCCGAGCAGGATCCCTTCGTGGATGGGTTGACGGAAGACCTGATCACCGACCTGTCCAGAATCTCCGGCCTGTTCGTCATCGCCCGCAACTCGACCTTTGCCTACAAGGGAAAAGCGATGGACGTGCGCGAGATCGCCGGGGATCTTGGCGTGCGCTACCTGTTGGAAGGCAGTGCAAGACGCGCCGCGGGGCGCGTGCGCATCAACGCACAGCTGGTCGACGCGATGAGTGGCGATCATCTGTGGGCGGAACGCTTCGATCGCGGCCTGGAGGATATCTTTGCCGTTCAAGACGAGGTGACGGCCAAGATCGTGGAAGCGCTGCTTGGCCGGCTGCGCGCGCCGCCGCCGCGCAATCGGCCGCGAAATCTGGAGGCCTACGACCTCTGCGTGCGGGCGCGAAAGCTGATCGACGACTCGCCGCAGATGGCGCAGGAAGCGCATCTGATGCTGACGCGCGCGGTGTCGCTCGATCCTGATTATGCCGAGCCCTATCGTTGGCTTGCCATGAACCACTGGATGGGACAGGTGCATTGGGGCGGACCAACCGAGGCTGCCCGCAGCGTTGCCCTGGAGCTGGCGCGCAAGGCGGTGGCGATCGATCCCAACGATGCCGGCTGTCGCTGGATCCTGGCTTATCTGCTTGCCTATGAGCGCAGCTTCACTGAAGCGGATGCGGAATTCGCCAAAGCGATCGAGCTCGACCCGAACGAGGCCGACACCTGGGCGGCATTGTCCGACATCGCGGTCCTGGCCGGACGGGTCGAAGAGGGCCTCGAGCACATCGGCAAGGCGTTCCGGCTGAACCCGTTTCCGGCGAGCTGGTACTATCTGACGCTCGGCCAGGCGCAATATGCGGCGCGCGACTACCAAGCCGCTATCGAGACGTTGCGCCGTGACGAGACCTATCGCACAAGCTCACGCCGTTTCCTGGCGGCAAGCATGGCCCAACTCGGCCGGCTCGACGAGGCGCGCGCAGAGGCTGAACTGTTCCTCGTCGGCAACCCGCATTTCACAACCCATCACTGGGCGACGACCGAGCCATTCCGCGACGCCGCTACGCTCGAGCATTTCGTCGATGGTTTTCGCAAGGCCGGTCTTCCGGAGTGACGCGCCGGCATCCGGCCCGCCCGCAGCAAAGGCGACGTGGTGCGCTAACCCAGTCTAGACGTCGGTATGATCTCGGTGGCGCGACACCTTCTCGCGGTTGCCGCAGGTGCGCATGCTGCACCAGCGCCGCTTGCCGCCTCGCGACGTATCGAGGAAAAGCCAGCCACAGCGAGGGCAGGAATGCAGCCTGTCGCGCGGCAGGGTGAAGAACGCTTCGATGGACAGCATGGCCAGCAACGCGGTGACGGCGTCCGGATCGCGCCACCGGCCAAGGGCAAGCTCCGGCCTGGTGCCATCCAGCTCGATAGACCCGGCGGCAAGCGAGCTTGCCGTGCGCGAGAACAACACGCCGAGCGGTTCGACCGCAGACGGTTTGCCCGCGGCGATTGGATCGAAAACCTGAAATGACGCCTCCCGCATTTCGCGGACCCCTTCCACGAACCGCCCATCCGCTATCTCGGCAACGGCCTGCGCCTGACGATCGTCGGCAAGCCCTGAGGCGCTGAACCAGTTCGCAACATCCCGGACGGACTTGAAGAGTTCATTGTCTGTTGCCGGCGCCCGCCGGTCGAACACGGCGTTCGACAGGTCCAAAGCGGGATGCCCGCCTATGAAGTGATCCGGTACCCATTCGGTGTATTCATCGCCCATGGAACATAACCTCATTAACCGGATTATACGGTTACATGTAACCACTATCATACGGATACGTGGTGTCAAAGCCAGCGCGTCGCCAGATCGGCGCGGAACCCCTGGGAGGGAGAGGATGTGCAGCAATCGTTACAAGACCCGCCACGAAACCATCAATGTCGACGGCCTCGACATCTTCTACCGTCATGCCGGCGATCCCGGCAGACCGGCAATCCTGCTGCTGCACGGATATCCGACTTCGTCGCACGTCTATCGCAATGTCATCGAACCGCTGGCGGAGACAGCCTATGTGGTGGCGCCGGATCTGCCCGGTTTCGGCTTTTCGTCCGCCCCTTCCATCGATGCCTATGACTACACGTTCGACAACCTGGCCAGCACGATCGAAGCCTTCATCGAGGCCCTCGGCCTCCAGCGATTCTTCCTCCACATCACTGACTTCGGCACGCCCGTCGGCTATCATCTCGCCACACGGCGGCCGGATCGCATCCTCGGCCTGATCGCCCAGGACAGCAACGCTCATGACGAGGGGCTGGGACCGGAATGGGACGCGCCGAAGGCGTTCTTCGCCGAACCGACTGAAGAAAACCGCGCCAGACTGCCGGACTGGATGAATTTCGAGGGGACCCGAAACCAATATATCGGCGGTCTCCCCGAGCGTCTGAAAGTGTTGTTTCCGCCCGAGGGTTGGTATCTCGATACGGAGCGCCTGGCGAGGCCCGGCAACACCGACATTCAGTTCGAACTCTTCACCGATTATGGCTCGCACATCGCGCGCTTCCCGGCCATCCAGGCCTATCTCCGCGACCAACAGCCAGCATGCCTGGTGCTGTGGGGGCGCCACGACGCCTTCTTCGCGCTGGACGAGATCATGGCCTACAGCCGCGATCTCGACGCCGTCGAAATCCATGTCTTTGAGAGCGGGCACATGCTTCTCGAAACGCATCATCGCCAATGCGCGGCTCTCATCGCTCACTTCATGCACGAGGTGGAGACTGGGGTATTTCGCGATCCTGCGGGGCGTTGAACGTCGACGTTCAAACCGCCACTTCGATGGGCTCGGCAAGCCTGGGATTGGCCCGCGCGGCGATCAGGCAGCCGGCGACGATCAGGCACGCTCCCGTCAGCGTGGTCCAGGTCGCCTCCTCGCCGAAGAAGAACCAGCCAAGCGCGACCGCCCAGATGAAGGCCGAGTATTCCGTCGGGATCAGATATTGCGCTTCGGCGCGGGCGTAGGACCAGCTCATCAGGAATTGCCCGGCGAGCGACAGCACCGTCACCCCGGCCAAAGGAAGCCAAAGATCGCTCGGCAGGGCGACGGCAAGCCAGGGTGCCGCGAGGCCGAGCAGGATGGCAACGCAAAGGTTCTGGAACAGCATGATCTCGATCGGCTTGGCCAACTGCGCCTGTTGCCGGGCGAGGATCAGATTGTATCCGTAGAACACGGTTGATACGAGCACCGCTGCCGTGCCGAGCATGGCGTCCTGCGAATAGTCTGCCTGCCCGAACTGGCCGGCCATGATGATGGCGACGCCGGCGATGCCGGCCAACGATGCCCAGACAGCCTGGCGTCGGATCCGTTCGCCCAGCAGCAGCGCGGCGAGAAACAGCGCAAACAAGGGCGCCACGAAGCTGAGCCCGATCGCCTCCGCGAGCGGCAGCCTGGCCAAGCCCCAGAAGAAGGATATCAGCACGACGCCGACAATTGCGGCACGCAGCGCATGCAGCCTCAGCACCGGAATGGTCGGCTTTAAGCGTGGTCCCGCCAACCAGGCTGCGCCCGCGACCACGGCCGCGACCATGCTGCGCCACAGCAAGGTGTTGTAGACCCCGACCGCGATGACCAGGATCTTCATCGCCGCATCCATCCCGGACAGCAGGAAGATCGCAAGCGCGCATACGAGCACCGGGATCATCGGGGAAACGGCGCCGGTCAGGCTGGATGTCTTCACGGCTTCACTCATGTGACGGATCGCAGCCGGATATATCAGGGCAAGGGTCGCGACCAGATGGCAGCCCGGTCGATGTAGCAGTCCAACCCCGATTGGGCCGAGGCTATCGTGACATCAGGGTATCAGCACCATGCCGGCGAGTTGAACGAAACGGACCGCCTCGCCGACTGCATCATCCGGCCACGGCAGGCGACGCACGCACCCATGGCACAGATCGAATTGAGCGGGCGGGTTGCCGACGCAGCTGGCCCGTCGCATGTTGCCGGTTGTCTGCAGACGGATCGGAAAAAATGCACCGCATGGCTTCGGGCGACCTTTATCAGACCTACGATCTTGGTGACTTGCGCATCACCTCCTTGCGCGATGGCTATGTCGACATGCCGATCGGACGGCTTCGGCAACCCGGCGACAAGCCATTTGGCGATGAATTGCCGCAACAAGTCGCATTGGTTGGTGGTCAACTCAGACTGTCCGTCAATGCCTTCGCGATTGACGATGGAGACGGAATCATCCTGATCGATACCGGTGCCTCGAACGCCTGGCATCCCACCATGGGCCGACTTCCCGAGGCGCTGGACGAAGCTGGCATCGATGCCGGACGAGTCCGTGCCGTCTGTTTCACCCACACCCATCTCGACCACATCCATGGTCTTGTGCTTGCCGACGGCCGCGACGCTTTCCCGCGCCTGGCGCGTTTGCTCGTTCCCGGGGAAGAACTCGGCTTTTTTCGCGCCGAAGCGCGGCTCGAACGATTTCACAGCATGGCGGAACCCTTCGAGGCCGGAGACCGTATCGGGACACATGTCGACATTGTCGAAGCCCATGGCCATGAAGCGGGACACAGCTGCTTTCGTGTTTCGAGCGGTGGCGAACGCATTCTGATTTGGGGCGACACCGTTCACGTCCCATCGCTTCAGTTCGATCGACCTGAGGTGACGTGGGAATTCGATGCCGATCAGGACCAGGCGCGCGAAAGCCGGTTGCGGTTGCTGGCGCTTGCTGCCGACGATCATGTTTCGTCGCCGGCGCGCATCTGGATTCGCCCGGTATCGGCCGCGTCGTCCGATCCGGCGCCAGCTTTCGGTTTGAGCCGCTATAATTGAAAAAGGGCGGCGCAAGCGCCGCCCCGGATCCTTGGGAGGATAATTCGAACCGGCGGTCAGGCCGCCTTGACTTCCTCGGCGACGGCGTCGGCCTGACGCGCTGCCTTGAGCACCTTGGCCCACCAGGCAACGTCGTTGACCAGCGCCGTGGCGGCCTGGTTCAGATGCTCGAGGTCTTCCAGCTTCTTCTCGCCCTGGCGGACGGCGAGGAAATCGCCCCAGGCGATATGGACGGCCGACTTGACCGGCGCCATCTGCAATTCGACGGCATGAAGGCGGAGCTGTTCGACGGCGCGAGCGCCACCGACGCTGCCATAGCCGACGAAGCCGGCCGGCTTCTTGTTCCATTCGTTGGCGGCGTAGTCGATGGCATTCTTCAGCACCGCCGTCGGGCCATGATTGTATTCGGCGGCGGTGAAGATGAAGCCGTCGAATTCGG
>NZ_RZPF01001130.1:0-1191 GCF_004022735.1 Mesorhizobium sp. M7A.F.Ca.AU.001.01.1.1 | reverse complement strand
GCCCCGCCGCTTCGGCGAGCTGGGCGATCTGCAGCGGCGACAGGTTCGACATCGAGCGGCCGAAGATCAATTGCGCCAGCACCTCATCCTCGGGCAGCGCCGGCACCGAGGAGAAGGTGAACTTCGGATTGGTCGCTTCGCCCGACACCACGATGGTGACGGTGGCGCTGGTCGTCGTCGTGGTCGCCGTCAAATTGAGATAGGGCACCAGCGAGCCGGAAAACCCGACCGTGCCTTCGGTGAAGGTCAGCCGCTTGCCGAGGATCGACAGTCGTCCGCGCTGCAAGGTGAAGGTGCCGACCGCTTGCGGCGACGAGGCCGGGCCGGTCAGCTTCAGCGAGCCGCCAAGTTCGGCATCAACGCCCCTGCCCTGGATGAAGATCTGATTCGGCGCGTTGACCGTGACATCGAGCGCAAGGCCGCTACCGCCGCCCTTGCCGCTGGTCGTCGGCGGCCGCAGCGCCTTGTCCTGCGCCTTGACCGCGCCCGGCGCGTTCTTGTGCTTGACGTCGAGCGCCGCCAGCGAGCCCGGCAATTTGTCGGGAACGGTGATCACCGTCTTGGCGAGATTGACGGTACCGGCGATGACCGGTGCGGAGGTCAGCGGTCCCTTGATCGTCAGGTCGCCGCCGAGATTGGCGGTCACCACCCTGCCGTCCGTATAGCGGCCGTCGACCAGCTTGATCGACAGGTCGGCCGGGAAACCCTGCGCCGGGTTGATGCCGACCGTGCCGCTGGCCGACAGGCTGCCGCGCGTCGACAGCGTTCCGGTCAGCCGGTTGATCCTGGCGACGCCGCCGGCAATCGAGACATCGGCGGCGAGATCGTTGACGGCGAGGCCGGAGCGCGCATCGACAAGGCGCGCACCCGAGGTGCTGATGCTGCCGCCGATGACGGGCGATGTCGCGGGACCGCGCACCTGCACGTTGACATTGGCGGTTCCAGACAAAGACAGACCCTGCGCGGCCAGCTTCTGGCTGAGCAGGCCGAACGGCACGACGCCATTGAAGTCGAGCACCAGTGACGGCGTGCCGGCCGTTGTCACGGTGCCGCCGCCCTTGAGGCCAAGGCCGGCGCCATCGCCGACATTGGCATTGAAGGTCAGCTTGTTGCCGCCGAAGGTGCCCGACGAGGAGACACTCACCGCACCGACACCGGCACCGCGCGTCTGCGAGGTCCGCACGCCGGCCG
>NZ_RZPF01001129.1:0-1193 GCF_004022735.1 Mesorhizobium sp. M7A.F.Ca.AU.001.01.1.1 | reverse complement strand
GCACAGCCAAGCGGTCTGGTGCGGCCCGTCGCCGCCTGGTCTGTTCAGCGGCGGGCCTTTGTGTGGTGATGACGCCACCGGCATTATTTGGCCAAGCTGGGAACCTGTGTCGCGAATCAAAGTTTGGGTGGCAGCTTGGCTTACAACCCCGGGCCAAGTGGTCTCAAAGCAAGACCCGCCATTGCTGATCAATGACGGGTCTTCGCTGTGCATCGATCGATGGACCAACATCCCGAAGCTCAGCGCCGCGCCCCGTCCTTCGCACAGAGCGTTGGCGTCACACGCCTGTCATGGGACGAGCTTATTCGCTGAAGAACCGGCCTGCGGCCAGCGACCTGCGTTTTTTTTAGGATGGCTCGACGCCGAGGTCGGTCCGCTCCTGCCTACCTGGCTGCCGTTGCCGGTCGGAGGGCGGGAGAGGAATGACCTCCTGCTCACTGCGCCCGGCAGCTTCGCCGAGTTTGTATGCCGCATATAAGGCGCCGATTCTGACTAGCCAACGGATCATCGCGATCTCCTTTGGCGCCCAGAACACAGCGGCTTTCGATATGTTCCACATGCTGGAAGCGCCACCCTCTGCATCGTGCAGAATGGCGAGTGCTACAGACCATCGCGGCATGCCGACGTTTGGCATGTCTATCGGTGTCGATGCTCTCATCAACGCCTCGGCGTAATTCGTGCGCCGCGGCAGGTGCTTGCAGCGGATGAAGGCCGCTCGATCATGTGGCGGCCGCTACGGGACGCCGTCCTAAACGTGAAGCCAGGCTCAAACGAACCTCCTCGGTTTTATGAACCAAAGCTCTGCCGTCGTCGCTGTCATGATATTCCGCACGTCAACGAGATGGTCAGAAAACGAGTGATCGAACCAAGCATCAGCCGGACGTGCTGGCAGGCGAACACTCTTCCGCTGCCTCGTCGGTTACCCTTCCCGTCCCGGTGGAGCGTCACTGGCCTTGTCGTTGCCTCTGGGGCACTCGCGCGGCCTCGTTGTCCCTCGCTGCGAGACTGTCGTCAGACGCTTGGTATATCTGTCGAACAATTCCACCTTTTCTGGATAGGTAAGGCGGTGTAAACGCTGGCAACCTTCGCACCGATAGTGGGCGGCAGCGATGAACCAACGCCCCGGTTTGATGAAAGCCGTTCCGCATGCCGGACATTCGAGCGTCATCTCAATCGAAGACAGTGTCTGGGGG
>NZ_RZPF01001128.1:0-1194 GCF_004022735.1 Mesorhizobium sp. M7A.F.Ca.AU.001.01.1.1 | reverse complement strand
GTGCTCGACCGCGCCACGCTGGCGGAATTGGCCAAGGGCATCGACGGCATGATCGACCGTGATCTCGGCGGATTGCGCGGCGCGCCTAAATTTCCCAACGCGCCGTTCATGCAAACGCTGTGGCTGTCCTGGCTGCGTGATGGCAATGCCGCCCATCGCGACGACGTCCTCAACAGCCTCGAACAGATGCTGCGCGGCGGCATCTACGACCACATCGGCGGCGGGCTCAGCCGCTACTCGACCGATGCCGAGTGGCTGGTGCCGCATTTCGAAAAGATGCTCTACGACAATGCCCAGCTCCTCCGCTTCTGCAACTGGGCCTATGCCGCAAGCGGCAATGAATTGTTCCGGGTGCGAATCGAAGAGACGATCGGCTGGCTGCTGCGCGAAATGCGCGTCGACGGCGGTGCCTTTGCCGCCAGTCTCGATGCCGACAGCGACGGCGAGGAAGGTCTGTTCTACACCTGGAGCCGCGACGAGATCGAAGCCGCCCTTGGCGACGATTCCGCATTGTTTTTCAAGCACTTCACGCTCTCCAGCCCGCATGGCTGGGAAGGCGAGCCGGTCGTCCACCAAACCTGGTCCCAGCAATCGCAATATGTGATCCACCGCGAAGAGATCAGCGCGCTCAAGGCGAAACTCCTTGCTGTCCGGGAAGAGCGGGTCAGGCCCGGCCTTGACGCAAAGACCCTCATCGACTGGAACGGCCAGATGATCGCGGCGCTTGCCGAGGCCGGCCGGGCGCTGGCGCGGCCTGACTGGATCGATGCGGCGGCAAAGGCCTTTGCCCATATCAGCGCTGCCAGCCGCGACGGCCGCCTGCCGCATTCGATGCTCGGTGCCAGAAAACTGTTCCCTGCTTTGTCCAGCGACTATGCCGCCATGGCCAACGCAGCGATCTCGCTGTTCGAGGCCACTGGAAATTGGAGCTATGTCGACCAGGCCGGCCAGTTTGTCGAGCAGCTCGAGCATTGGCACGCCGACGCCGAGAAGACAGGTTACTACCTGACTGCTTCCGACAGCACCGACGTGCCGATCCGCATCCGCGGCGATGTCGACGAAGCCATTCCGTCCGCCACCGGCCAGATCATCGAGGCGCTGGTCAGGCTCGCCTCCGTCACCGGCAATCTCGAGCTGCAGGAGAGAGCCTGGCACGTCGCCGAGCATGCCGCCGGCCGCGCGGCGCAGCAGGCC
>NZ_RZPF01001127.1:0-1195 GCF_004022735.1 Mesorhizobium sp. M7A.F.Ca.AU.001.01.1.1 | reverse complement strand
TGCCGGACGCGTCCTCGATGATCTGCGACGAGAACCTCAAAGCCCGCAAGAAGGTCTGCAACGTCTCGCAGATCATCGAGGACGCGTCCGGCAAGATGGCCTTCAGCTGGTCGCTTGCCGCCACCCAGGACGGCAAGCCGTACATGATCCTGCGCACCGCCCCGAACGCCAGGAGCGATGGCCTGGTGTCCGTGAAATTCGATGGACAGAAGCAGCCGATCGACGTGCAGCTGAACGGCTGCAACGAAATGGTCTGTGTCGGCATGTTGCCGGTCGGCCCCGTCATGCGCCGGCAGATATCGCAGAACGCGACGCCGGCGATCTCCTACTCGACGGTCGACGGGCAGACGATCACCGTTACCGCAACGCTCAAGGGGCTGTCAGACGCCCTTTCACCACTCAAATAACCGAGGCGCCACCATGAGCCAGCAGGACCAGTTCACGTCCGCCAAACGCACTCCGAGCGTCGAGGCGGATCGGCAGAGGCGGGCCGAGCCCCCAAGGCGCTGGCCACGCGCGGCCGGATATTCACTGCTGGGATTGGTCGTGGCGGGGCTTGGCTTCGCCGCCGGGAATTACGCCGCGGTCGCCAATCTGGTCGGCGGCGCGACGGCCGCACCTGCAGCAACAGCGGCGGCCCCCGTGCTTCCGGACACGCCCTTCCTCGAGCATGTCAAGCAGGCCGGTGTGCAGGCCTGCTCGACCGTCTATCCAGTGCTCGGACAGATCCTGACGACCGGCACGAAATACAGCGTCAAATCCCTGTGGAACGACCAGGCCGCCGACAAGCACGCCATCCAGGCCTTTGTCGGCATGGACTATGCGTCGGAACGCTATAGCGGACCGGCCGCCGGCATCGTCTTCGCATCGCCCACCGCCACGGGTTGCGAAGGGGCGATGGTGCGGGTGGCGCCATTCGCCAGCCCGTGCGCCGACATCCCATCCATCCTGCCGCAGGGCAGCAAGATCACCGACCATCTCGGGCAGGTCGAGGTCTACGAGCTCGGCGGCAATGCCGGTGAAGCGCTTCTCCTGCCGACGGGCAAAAGCTGTGTGGTGATCTCCCTTGCTTCGGCGGCGAAGTAGGACGCGAAGCGAGTGAGGTCAAGGAAAGGATGCCGACCATGAGATTGCAGGCTTTGGCAGTTTTGGGCTTGACCTTGTTGTGGAGCGGACAAGTCGTCTCAGCCGACCT
>NZ_RZPF01001126.1:0-1209 GCF_004022735.1 Mesorhizobium sp. M7A.F.Ca.AU.001.01.1.1 | reverse complement strand
CTTCCATGGTCGGCGAGAGAGAGGGCATGAGAATTTCGATCGGCATGTCCTTGCCCTCCCGTTACAATACGATATCGGTCCAGAGCTCGGACGGATCCGGCTCTGCATCGTTCTGGGCAAATTCGGCGGCGTCAGCGACGATGTCGCGGACCTCCTTGTCGATGGCCTTAAGCTCGTCCTCGGTTGCCCACTTCTTCTCGATCAGCCGCGCCTTGACCTGTTCGATCGGGTCATGGTCGGAGCGCATCTTCTGCACTTCTTCCTTTGAGCGGTATTTCGCCGGATCGGACATCGAGTGACCGCGATAGCGATAGGTCTGCATTTCGAGAATGATCGGCCCGTTGCCGGCGCGGCACCATTCGGTCGCCTGGTCGCCGGCGGCCTTGACAGCGCGCACGTCCATGCCGTCGACCTGGATGCCGGGAATCTTGAACGAAGCGCCACGGTGCGAAAAATTGGTTTCCGCCGAAGAGCGCGACACCGAGGTGCCCATGGCATACCGGTTGTTCTCGATGATGTAGATCACCGGCAGCTTCCACAGCGAGGCCATGTTGAAGCTTTCATAGACCTGGCCCTGGTTGGCCGCACCGTCGCCGAAATAGGTCAGCGAGACATTGTTGTTGTCGCGGTAGCGGTTGGCGAAGGCCAAGCCCGTGCCGAGCGACACCTGCGCGCCGACGATGCCGTGGCCGCCATAAAAGTGCTTTTCCTTGGAGAACATGTGCATGGAGCCACCCTTGCCCCGTGACAGGCCGCCGCGACGCCCGGTCAGCTCGGCCATGACGCCGCGCGGCGACAGCTCCATCGCCAGCATGTGGCCGTGGTCGCGATAGGCGGTGATCATCTGATCGCCGTCGATCAGCGCCATCTTCATGCCGGTGACGACCGCTTCCTGGCCGATATAGAGGTGGCAGAAGCCGCCGATGAAACCCATGCCGTAGAGCTGGCCGGCCTTTTCCTCGAAACGACGGATGAGCAGCATGTGCCGGTAAGCGGCAAGCTCTTCGTCCTTGGTGAATTCGACAGGTTTGGGGGTCGAAAGCCCCGATTTGCCGTCGGATTTGGATTTGGCAGGCGCTTTTCTGGCGGCGGTGGCCATGCATCACTCCCTGTTGGCGTCTCTTCGTGGACATTAGAGCAGGATGAAATCTGCTCTGGGGAGATCAGCTCCTCCCCACCGATTTTAGGGAGGCTAACACGCGTCAAAGC
>NZ_RZPF01001125.1:0-1211 GCF_004022735.1 Mesorhizobium sp. M7A.F.Ca.AU.001.01.1.1 | reverse complement strand
GATCCCGGGCATCGATGCCGTCGTCGGCGCCCATAGCCATTCCCTGCTGTCGAACACCGATCCGAAGGCGGAAGGCCCCTACCCGACGATGGTCGACAATCCGGACGGCTACAAGGTGCCGGTGGTGCAGGCGGCCTCCTATTCGAAATATCTCGGCGAGTTCAAGGTGGTGTTCGACGACAATGGCGTCGTCAAATCGGCCAGCGGCGACCCGATCTATCTCGACAAGTCGATCACCCCCGACCCGGCCGTGCTCGCCCGCATCAAGGAGCTTGGGGCGCCGATCGAGGCGTTGAAGAACAAGGAAGTGGCCGAAACCACCGACGTCATCGACGGCAGTCGCGAGAGCTGCCGCACCCGCGAATGCGCGATGGGCAATCTCGTCTCCGACGCCATCCTCGACCGCGTCAAGGGACAGGGCGTCGAGATCGTCATCTCCAATGGCGGCGGCCTGCGCGCCTCGATCGACAAGGGCACCGTCACCATGGGCGAGGTGCTGACCGTGCTGCCCTTCCAGAACACGCTGGCGACCTTCCAGATTTCGGGCAAGGATCTGGTGGCCGGCCTCGAGGGCGGTCTCAGTCAGGTCGAGGACGGCGCCGGGCGCTTCCCCCAGGTCGCCGGCCTGAAATATTCCTTCGACAAATCCGTTGCGCCCAATGCCGGCCGGGTCAAATCGGTGGAGGTCATGGAAGGCGGTGCCTGGACGCCGATCAAGCCGGAGAAGGACTATCTGGTCGCCACCAACAACTATGTTCGCCAGGGCGGCGACGGCTACAAGGTCTTTGCCGACAAGGCCAGGAATGCCTACGACTACGGCCCCGGCCTGGAACAGGTGGTTGCCGACTATCTCGGCGCCCACCGGCCCTACACGCCGAAGCTCGACGGCCGCATCACCGAAATAGCCGCGACCGTCGCCGCGGCGCCTGCGGCCCCGGCAACCGATCCGGCCAAGCCAGCCGAAGCGGCACCGGCCACCCCGGCGCCCGCACCGGCTGAAGCCGCCAAGCCTGCCGAAGCGGCACCGGCAATGCCTGAATTGCCGGCCAACTCGGGCGATATCGCCAACACACCACCGGCCATATCGACGGAAGGAGCACCTCCCCCGCCAGCGCCACCAGCCGCGCCGGCACCGGCCGAGCCGGCAAAGCCTGCTGAGGCCGCGCCAGCGGAAGCCAGCCATGTCATCGTTGCCGGCGACACCTATTGGG
>NZ_RZPF01001124.1:0-1212 GCF_004022735.1 Mesorhizobium sp. M7A.F.Ca.AU.001.01.1.1 | reverse complement strand
CCCGACGTGTTGACCTCGGTGGTCGCCGACACCATGATAAAAATCATGATCAACACCATCCGCGACCTGCCGCGCGCCGAGACCTGGCTGCGCGACGGCAGCTGGGTGCGCAAGGGCAACTATCCGCTGAGCCGGCTGACCTTGCGCGGGCGCAGTGTGGGTATTTTCGGCATGGGCCGCATCGGGCAGGCCATTGCCCGGCGTCTGGAGGCCTTTGGCTTGCCGGTCGCCTACCACAACCGGCGCCGTGTCGAAGGTCTTTCCTACCACTATCATGCGACCCTGAAAGGGCTTGCCGAAGCCGTGGATACGTTGATTTCGGTCGCGCCGGGCGGCGCCTCGACGGAGAAGGCGGTCAATGCCGAGATACTGTCGGCGCTTGGCGCCAACGGCGTCTTCGTCAACATCGGCCGTGGCAGCACGGTCGATGAGGCAGCGCTTGCGGCAGCCCTTGCCAACGGCACCATCGCCGCTGCCGGCCTCGATGTCTTTGCCGACGAACCGAACGTGCCCAAGGCGCTGCTCGACGCGCCCAACACCTCGCTGCTGCCGCATGTCGGCTCGGCCTCGGACCATACACGCCGCGCCATGGCGGATCTGTGCGTCGACAATCTGGTGTCCTGGTTCACCGAGCGCCGGCCGCTGACGCCGGTGCCCGAGACGGCGCATGTGAAGGCTAGAAACTGATCGGTGGCTGCCACATTTATTAACGTCAGCTTAACCCTTTGGAATCATTGTTCAACCTGTCCGTGTACGTGGATGAAGAATGATGAAAGCACTTTCCGCATTGATCGCTGCCGCAGCGCTGTTTGGTGGCATTCAGCTGTTTCATGGCGGCAGCCGGGAAAGCGTAGCCAACGAGGCCGCCCCGTCCAACAGCTACAGGCTGGTCGCCAATGGCGATGAGGCGGTCTGTGCAGTCAGCCGCGGGGCCGAAATTTCGGACGGTTTGTCGTTGCTCACCGTTGCTCCCAAATGCCGTCGGCTCTTGCCGGGCATAGAACAGGCGAAGTTCTGGCGCGAGCAAAACGATGGCACCGTTGCCTTCAGCGCCAATGGCACCGATCCAATCGTCACCTTCGCGGCTGCCGATGGCGACGGCTACGAATCCTATGCCCCGGCGCTGCCGCTGCTGTCGCTGGCGGCCACCCGTGATAAAAAATCCGGCGACTGATTATTCCGCTGCGGCCCGCGCGCCGGCCTTCGCTGCGG
>NZ_RZPF01001123.1:0-1213 GCF_004022735.1 Mesorhizobium sp. M7A.F.Ca.AU.001.01.1.1 | reverse complement strand
TCTTCAGCTGCGTGCGCTGCGGCCGGATGATCAGAAAATACATGATCACGAAAATCAGGACAAACGGCAAAATGCTGATGAACATGTCGGGAGAAGCGCCGACGCCTTGGGCGTATGCCGGTGTCACGAACATCGAGGTACTCCTGAATTTTGAAACAGCCGCCAATCTGGCGGCCCCTTGAAATTTGGCCGGAATATAGTCGGTAAAGTTGTCAATGCAACTGCGCGGCCGGCCAAATCGGCTGCTTTTCCGGCCTGTTGAGCCGTGTTAGAGCAGGATCGCAAAAAGCGCGAGCCGGTTTCCGCAAAAAATTATGCTCGAACAAAAGGTTGCAACCGGTTTTGTATCAGGCGAAATCGGGCAGCTTCACGCCCCAAGACATCAAAAACGCGAAAACAAAAGACAGACATGACCGACAGCAGCATTGAGGCCCTGAACCAGAAACTCGACCGGCTGATCGAAGCGGTGAGCCGCCTTGCCCCGCCGCCGGTGCCCCAAACCGACCTCCGCGAGGCTGATTGCTTCGTTTGGCAGGCCGATCCGGGCTATCTGGAACCGGTGCACAGGGTTAACCGCGTCGACATCGGACTGATCCGTGGCGTCGACCGCGTCCGCGACATCCTTGTCGACAACACCGAACGCTTCGCTGCCGGCTACCCGGCCAACAATGTGTTGTTGTGGGGCGCGCGCGGCATGGGCAAATCGTCGCTGGTCAAGGCCGTGCATGCGGAGATCAACGCCAAGGCCAGGTCCGACCTGCCGTTGAAGCTGATCGAGATCCACCGCGAGGACATCGACACGCTGCCGAAGCTGATGGGTCTGCTGAAGGCGGCGCCCTTCCGCTTCATCCTGTTTTGCGACGACCTCTCCTTCGACCATGACGACACCTCCTACAAATCGCTCAAGGCAGCGCTCGAAGGCGGCGTCGAGGGCCGTCCAGCCAATGTCATCTTCTACGCCACCTCGAACCGCCGCCATCTTTTGCCGCGCGACATGATCGACAATGAACGCTCGACCGCGATCAACCCGTCCGAAGCGGTCGAGGAAAAGGTGTCGCTGTCCGACCGCTTCGGGCTGTGGCTCGGTTTCCACAAATGTTCGCAGGACGAGTATCTCGACATGATCGACGGCTATGTCCGCCATCACGGGCTGACAATCGATCCCGACACGCTGCGCGCCGAAGCATTGGAATGGGCGACGACGCGCGGCAGC
>NZ_RZPF01001122.1:0-1222 GCF_004022735.1 Mesorhizobium sp. M7A.F.Ca.AU.001.01.1.1 | reverse complement strand
TCACCGGGTTGACGATCAGCCGCGAGCAGCACGATTTTGCAACGGCTCGCATCGCCAAGGCTGGCCTTGCCGAAAAGGTCGACATCAAGCTGCAGGACTATCGCGACGAAACCGGCACCTATGACCGCATCGCCTCGATCGAGATGTTCGAGGCGGTCGGCGAGAAATACTGGCCGGTGTTTTTCGGCAAGATGAAGGCTTGCCTGAGACCCGGCGGCACCGCCGGCCTGCAGATCATCACCATCAACGAAGCCGCCTACGACACGTATCGCGCAAGGCCGGATTTCATCCAGCGCTATGTTTTCCCGGGTGGCATGCTGCCGACACCGTCGATCCTGAAGACACTGGGCAAGGATCATGGCCTTGCCCATCTGCGCGAGCGCGTGTTTCCGGATGACTATGCGCGCACGCTTGCCGAATGGCGCCACCGGTTCTGGGCGTCATGGGAGAAGATCGTCCCGCTCGGCTTCGACGACCGCTTCAAGAAGCTCTGGGAGTTCTACCTGCACTATTGCGAGGCCGGATTCCGCGCCAGCTACATCGACGTGCGCCAGGTGGTCTACAAGGCGTAAGTCGACACGTTCTTCGATTTCATTGCCGCCGACCAGGCGATATCGAGGATGATCTCGATGTCGCCGCCCGGTCGCCGTCAAAAAGTCCGATCGCAAAGCAGGATGCCGCGCAGGACGGACGAATCGGAAATCACTTGATGCGCAAACGGACGATCTTCTTCGGCATCATCGTTGTCGCCGCGGCGGGCATCTGGCTCAACAACACCTCGCTGTTGTCGAGCCGCCCCGCCGGCAAGCCGGAAGTGCTTGCCCATCGCGGCCTTGCCCAGGACTACGCACGGGAAGGCATGACGGGTGAGACGTGCACGGCCAGTCGCATGTTGCCGCCGCGCCATGCCTACCTCGAAAACACGATCCCCTCGATGGAAGCAGCCTTCGCGCTGGACGCTGACGCGCTCGAACTAGATGTTCACCCGACGACAGACGGCAATTTCGCCGTCTTCCACGACTGGACGCTGGATTGCCGCACGGAAGGCAAGGGAGAAACACGCAACCATTCCATGGCCGAGTTGAAGACCCTCGATGTCGGCTATGGCTATACGGCGGATGGCGGCAAGACCTTTCCTTTTCGCGGCAAGGGTATCGGCATGATGCCGTCGCTGGATGAGGTTCTGGCGCACTTCCCGGCCCGCCGCTTCAACATCAACGTC
>NZ_RZPF01001121.1:0-1225 GCF_004022735.1 Mesorhizobium sp. M7A.F.Ca.AU.001.01.1.1 | reverse complement strand
GGTCGAGATTGCAGGCCAGAAGATCGACCGGCAAGAGCCCGCGCCATTTGAGGTCGAGCAGCACCGCGAGCAGGCCGTAGGAATCCTTGCCGCCCGACAGCGCTACGAGCCAGCGCTGGCCGGGCTTGACCATCGAGAAATCCTCGATCGCCTGCCGGGTCAGCCGCAGCAGCCGCTTGCGCAGTTTGTTGAACTCGACCGAGGACGGCACGTCGGCGAACAGCGGATGGAAACCGCCTTCGCTGTCGGCGACCAGCGGATGGAAACCGCCTTCGCTGTCGGCGACCGGTTCGAGCGTTTCAATGTCTGGAAGCATGTTCATGGCATGTCGCTTTCAATGGCCCAGAGCGCCGGATTAGCGGACATGACCGACAAAGAAAAGGCCGCCTCGACGGGCGGCCTTCGCAGGATGTCGCAGAACGCGCTCGTTTAGCGCGAATAGAATTCGACGACCAGGTTCGGTTCCATCTGCACGGCGAACGGAACGTCCGCCAGGCCGGGGATGCGCGAGAAGGTCGCGACCATCTTGTTGTGATCGGCTTCGATGTAGTCCGGCACGTCGCGCTCGGCGAGACCGACCGCTTCCAGAACGATGACCAGCTGCTTGGACTTTTCGCGGATTTCGACGACATCGCCCGGCTTGCAGCGGTACGAGCCGATGTTGACGCGCTTGCCGTTGACGTTGACGTGACCGTGGTTGACGAACTGACGGGCGGCGAAAATGGTCGGCACGAACTTGGCGCGGTAGACGACCGCGTCGAGACGCGACTCGAGCAGGCCGATCAGGTTCTCCGAGGTGTCGCCCTTGCGGCGGTCAGCCTCTTCATAAACCTTGCGGAACTGCTTTTCCGAAACGTCGCCATAGTGCCCCTTCAGCTTCTGCTTGGCGCGCAGCTGCAGGCCGAAATCGGAAAGCTTGCCCTTGCGGCGCTGGCCATGCTGGCCGGGGCCGTATTCACGCTTGTTGACCGGGGACTTCGGGCGGCCCCAGATGTTTTCGCCGAGACGGCGGTCGATCTTGTACTTCGCGGATTCGCGCTTGCTCATCGCATTCCCTTTTCAAAACAACACACCCGGAACCTCATGGTCCGGGTGAAGGAAACGCGCCCTCCTCTGGCCTCCGTTTTCGAGACCTGACAGGGTTTTCCCACGCAACGCGGCGGAAAACCCACGGGACACGTCAGTTCAAACAAGATAGTAGAATTGGATTTCCACGCATCTTGCG
>NZ_RZPF01000111.1:0-11884 GCF_004022735.1 Mesorhizobium sp. M7A.F.Ca.AU.001.01.1.1 | reverse complement strand
GGCAATATCGCCGCCGACGGTCGCGACGGCTATCTGCTGCTGGTCAACAATGGCGATACGGTGCTCAGCGGCACGCAGATTGGCCGCGATTATCACGTCGGCAAAGGCGAGGCCGCCCTGGTCTCGGCTTCGGAAGCGTTGCAGATGACCGGCGGCGACAGCAATGTCTGGGCCAATGTGGTGCTTCCCCGTGCCGTGCTGGAAAATGCCTTCGCTCATATAGAGGATCGGCTGGCGTTGACCGTCGGCGCCGACAATGAGGCGCTCGGCATGCTCAAGCGCTATTGCAGCTTCCTGGAAGCAGGCCCGGCCCTGGTCTCGCCCGACCTCATCGGCCACGCCACCGAAACCATCGTCGACCTGATCGGCCTGGCGACCGGCGCCAAGGGCGAAGCGGCCGAACTGGCGGGCCTGCGCGGTCTGCGCGCGGCAAGGCTGCAGGCCATACTGCAGAAGATGCGGGACAATTTCGCCGATCCCGCCATTTCGGCGCAGGGCGTTGCCGGGCAATTGCGGCTCTCGGTCCGCTATGTCCATGACCTGCTGCAGGAAACCGGGGTGAGCTTTGCCGAGCGCATTCTCGAACTGCGCTTGCAGAGGGCGCATCGGATGCTGTCCGACAGGCGCAACGACCGCATGCGGATCAGCGAGATCGCGCTGCTCAGCGGTTTTTCCGACGTGTCCTATTTCAACCGCTGCTTCCGCCGCCGCTTCGGCTCGACGCCGGGCAGCGCCAGATAGTTTCCGACAGCCACCGAATGCACGGCGCGCCGATCGACTGAGGCTGAAAAGCCACACCGACCGGGAAAGCGCCGTGGTGCTTTCCCCGACAATTCGGGTGCGGCCCAGCCCAAGACGCGGCCGGCGGACAATGCAACACCGGATTTCTCGACAACAGCTGGATCTCCGCAGCTCATTTGTGCGGCGGGGAAGCAACATGGGGCGGCAGACAACAATGAAAATTCTTCTTCTCGCAACGGCCTTCATTCTCGCGCCGCTCGGTGTGGCGTGTGCGGCTGATATCAATGAGGTTTCGCCTGTTGCATCCGGCTACGACTGGTCCGGACTCTATGCCGGCGTCGACATCGGCTACGCGGCCGGAAAATCCAATCTGTTCATCGCCGGCGGCGGACTGGGCGGGGCCACCGATCTCAACGTTGGCGTCGATCCGAACGGATTTATCGGCGGCGTCCATATCGGCGCGAATTACCAGATGGAGAACAGCTTCGTGATCGGCGCCGAGGCCGACATTGCGTATGGCAACATAGATGGGCTGACGGCCCTCGACGCCGGCGGCGGCGGCGTCACCACGTTGCTCAAGAGCGAACTCAAATGGTCCGGGTCGGCGCGGCTGCGGGCCGGCTATGCTTTCGATCGGACCTTGCCCTACATCACTGCAGGCGTCGCTGCGGCCAAGTATGAGCTTATTGCGGTCAGCGCCGGTGGCCCTGCCGCCGAAGTAACGCTCCACAGCGACAGCCATGTCGGCTGGACGGTTGGCGCCGGCATCGAGCACGCCTTCACCGACAGGTGGATCGCTCGAGCTGAGTATCGCTACTCGGACTTCGGCAGCCAGGACCTCTCGGTGGCCGCCGGCCTGCCCACGGAAACCCATGTCGACCTCCAGACACAGGATATCCGGGTCGGGCTCAGCTACAAGTTCTGATCCGCTGAAGCTGCTGATCTCCCCCTTGAGGGGGGGTGAGGAGTGGTCCGCGCAGCGGACGGAAAGCCAATCGCTTGGCTTTCCGAACGACGAACGCCTGGAACGGAAGCGAAGGGCCGGGTCCGGCAGGCCAGAGGGGGCGGTCCGGCTGGGCTCGGCCTGCTGTTGCGGATGACGTTGGCGCTTTACGCGCGGCGACCCCTCTGTCGTCTCCGTGGCGCTTTGTTCTTGATCTCACGGTTAGTGGCACGCGAATAGGCGTCGAGCGGAGCCGCAGGGTCAGCGCCGGGCGAGGGGGGGACGGCACAGACATCGGCGATCCTTGATGCTTGTCCATGAAATCCGCGAAGTCCAGAAGGATGCGGGCCGCGGGGCTCATGAACCGGGCAAGTTCCTTATTGTTTGTCTTGTCGTAGATAGACCCTGCCGAGGAAGGCCGGCTCGCCGGAGCGCCGGCCGCCCAATGAGCCTGCCACCAGCACGACAAGCGTCAGCAAGTACGGCAAAGTCATCATGAGATAGACAGGAACGTCGGCGCCTATGGCTTGTAGTCTAGGCACAAGCGCATCCGCGCTTCCGAAAAGAAGCGCACCCCAGAGAGCTCGAGCCGCGTTCCAGCGCGAAAAGATGACGAGCGCAACGGCAATCCAGCCGCGCGACGCGACCATTCCCTCCACCCAGACATGACTTGTGGCGACTGAGAGATAGGCTCCGGCGAGACCACAAAACAGCCCGGACGCCAGGACAGCCCCGAACTGAACCAGTTGCACGTCGATACCCGCGACATCCGCGGCGGCCGGGTTTTCCCCGACGGACCTCAACCTGAGGCCATGTCGGCTTTTGGAAAGCCACCACCAGAGCGCGCCGACCAGGATCGGCAGCGCCAGCGTAACCGGGTCCTGCACCGCGAAAATGCGGCCGAATGCCGAACCGCGGTCTATCCCGAAGAGGTCGCCAAGTGTGGAAATGCCAGAAAAGGTCTTCTGCACGTAGGGTCGCCCCACGACCCCGGTGATGCCCAGTCCGATTGCGACGACGGCTAGGCCGGCGAGCGTATGATTGGCGCGCAAGGCGACTGTCGATATTCCAAACAGCAGAGCGAGAGCCATCGCGGCCGCTGAGCCGGCGGCAAGACCAACCCAAGGATCGGCTCCGGAAAGCACCGTCATCGCGCCGGTCATGGCACTGATCGCCATGAGCCCTTCCGCTCCAAGATTGAGAACGCCGGCTCTTTCGCAGATAATGAGGCCGAGGCTCGCCAGCAGCAACGGTGCCGCATAGCTCGGAATGATGGCAATCCAGCCGATCAGAAAATCCATGCAACTGTCCCTTCCTAGTTCTTGGGCCGTTTGAGCGAATAGGAGCTGAAGAACTGCGCCATCAAAATCGACATCAGTACCGCGCCTTGCATCAGCACGATCATCGCTTCGGAGATCGAATAGAAAACCTTCAGGACATTCCCGGCGGTGAACACCGCGCCGAGCGCGAAAGAGATCACGACCACCCACAATGGCTTCGCGCGGGCCAGGTAGGCGATCACGATCGCGCTGAAGAGATAGCCGTTGCCGACGGACTGGTTGAGGCGGTGCTCCGTCCCCGCCACGATCATCATGCCGGCAACGCCTGAGAGAGCGCCGGAGAGCAGCACGAGCCCCACGGCTATGCTGAGCACCGGCAGGCCCGTGGCGAGCGCGGCCTTGGCGTTGAAACCTACAGCATCCGCGTAGAAGCCGACCCGGCTGTGTTCCATGACGAACCAGATGGACAATGCGATAACGGCGACCAGGAAGATTCCGGCATGCAACTGCCCCCATCCCAGAACGAGAAACCAGCTCGCCTCGGGAAAGGTGGCGGTCACGGGAAAGCTGTTGGAAGGGTCTCTCCAGACCCCGAACAGAAGATGCTGCACGAGCAGAAACGCGACGCTTCCCAGCAGCAGGGTCGAAATAACCTCGTTAACGCCCCACTTGAGTTTCAGAAAAAGCGGAATCGCAATCCAGGCGGCTCCCGCAAGCGCCGCCAGAACGAACATCGTCGGCAACCTCAGCACTTCAGGCCCGCTGCCGTTCAGCGCCACCCAGGTTGACGCGATCGCGCCGAGCCATAGCTGGCCCTCCACGCCGATGTTCCAAAACCGCACACGCATGGCAACGCCGGAGGCGAGGCCGACTAGCACCAACGGTAAAGCGGCCGTCGCCGTCTGGGAGAGGCCGTCCGAGGTCAGAAAAGTTGCAATCAGGAACTCATCCACAAGAGCGCTTGCCGGCACGCCCGCATGCACGAGCAGCACCGCCGAAACCGTCAGCCCGACCAACAGTCCGCCAACATAACTGAGACTGGTCAACAAGAAGCCGGGATTTTGCCTGCGAACAAGGAAAGCTGTGTCAAGCATGGCCTGCTAAAAGGCCTCCTATCCATTCAGGCGTGACGTCGCCGGTCTGACGGCAGCCGGCGATCCTTCCTCTGTTCATGACGGCCACCCGATGGGACAGGGACATGACCTCCTGGAGATCCTCGCTGATCAGAAGGCAAGCCGCGCCGGCTTCCACAGCTCTGCGGATCGCCGATCGGACGAACTCGGCCGCTTTCATGTCCAGCCCGCGAGAAGGGGAATGCGCTATGAGAACCTTCAGGCCGTGATCGAGCTCCCGCGCGAGCAACACTTTCTGCGCGTTTCCTCCCGAGAGCAAAGAGGCCGGCCGTTCCGGCGTCGCGCCGCGGATATCGAACGCATCGATGGCCTCGGCGGCCTTCTCGCGCATCGCCCGCCGGCTCAGGAGAAACGGGCCGCCGAAGCTACCGCTGGCGACGGTCGTGAGCGCGAGATTGTCGGCAATGGAAAGCTCCCGGATCAACCCGCTGTCAAAGCGGTCGGAGGGGATGACGCGCAAGCCGGCCTCGCGGCGCTGGTCTGGCTTGGCGGTGGATATGTCCTGGCCATCCAGTACGATCGCGCCGGCGCCGGCACGGTCGAGTCCGAGAAGGCAGGCAACGAGTTCCTCCTGCCCGTTCCCGCCGACGCCGGCGATGCCAAGGATTTCGCCTACATGCAGCTCGAACCCGAGATCGTTCAGGCTTTGCCCGTGAGCGGTCGCCCGTGCGGAAAGCCTTTCCACGCTCAGACACACATCACCCGGCCGAGATAACGGCCTGCCCGCAACCGTCAAGGCATCGCCGACCATCAACCGCGCCACCTCCGCTTCGGTGACGTTCGCAACCCGCGCACCCTCAAGTACGGTCTCGCCGTGCCGCATGACCGTTACCCGGTCGCAGAAAGCGGCAACCTCCCGGAACTTGTGCGTGATCAGAACCACGGCGTGACCTTGCCTCGACAATCGTTGGGCAAAAGAGAGGAGCGTGCGCGCTTCCTCGTCGGTCAGCACCGCCGTCGGTTCGTCCATGACCAGAATTCGGGCGCCCAGAAGCATGACCTTGATGATCTCGGCGCGCTGGCGTTTGGCGATCGAAAGATTCGCTACCAGCTTGTGCGGATCGACGGGCAGGCCGATCTCGCTCGACTTGGCGGAAACGATCGCCGCCGCATCGGCCAGCGTTTTCACAGCAGCCTTGCGGCCGAAGCCGAGGAGAACATTTTCGGCAACCGTAAAACTCTCGACCAGCCGGAAATGCTGATGGACCATGCCGAGACCGGCGGCGGCGGCTTCCAGCGGGCTGCGCAAACTGATCGCTTCGCCGTCGATCGATTGGTCGCCCCCGTCTGCTACATAGACGCCGGCCGCCACGTTCATCAAAGTGGACTTGCCTGCACCGTTCTCACCGACAATGGCATGCACCTCCCCCCATTCGAGACAGAAGGACGCATCGCGGAGCGCGGCTTTGCCGTCAAACGACTTGCCTATGCCGCGCATCAACAGAGCCGCCGGCGTGCCCAGCGGTCGTCGCATGTCGCCCGCTTGCTGAAGCGCCGTCGTCATTACTTCGCCGGCATGGTGCCGATGACACCGTCGACGAAATAGTCCATCGACCAGAGCGCCGCATCGTCGACCTTCCCGCCGACATCGACAACGATGGTGCCGTCTTGCTTTTTCAGAGGGCCCTGGAATGGATCAAGCTTGCCGGCGATGATCTCCTGCTTTGCTGCTTCAACCTTTGCCTTGGTCTCCTCGGAAACCGAGGGGCCAAAAGGAGCAAGATCGACCACGCCGGTTTCAAGGCCTTCGAAAGCGCCGTATTCCTCGGGTTTCCAGTTGCCGTCGATGATCTCCTTGATCGTCGGCACAAGATATTTCTCCCAGCGGAAGATGACGGAGGTCTGGATCGTCCGCGGCGCGGCATGCGACATGTCGAGCTGAAAGCCTATCGAAGGAACGCCTGCCTTTTCGGCGGCGTCGAGCGCCGAGGTCGCGCTCAGATTCGTGGCGAGCACGTCGGCCTTCTGGTCGAGAATGGCCTGGGCGATCTGCCCTTCCTTCACCGGGTCCCACCAGGAGTTGGCGAAGACCGCGACCGTTTCGATCGTAGGATCGACCGAACGGGCCCCGAGTGCAAAACTGTTGATATCCCAGTTCACCACGCCGACCGGAAAGCCGGCGAGGATGCCGATCTTCTTCGTCTTCGTCGCCTGTCCTGCCGCGATGCCTGCAAGGTACCAACCCTGGTAAGTGCGGGCATAGAAGCTTTCCATGTTGGCCCCATTCTCCGTGCCCGAAGCACTGAGAAACGCCACATTCGGATAGGCTTTGGCCGCTTCGGCCATTGGGGCGCTGTAGCCATAGGTGGTGCCGATTATGATGTTGAAGCCGCGCTTGACGTAGAGATCGATCGCCGCGCGCAGCTTAGTGGCCTCTTCCGGTATGTTCTCCGTCACCGAGACGGGCACCTGTAGCTGTTCCTCCAAGGCCTTGCGGCCGGCCTCGAGGGCTTCGTTCCATCCGCCGTCTTGCGCTGAACTTGCGTAGATGAACGCGACCTTGGGCGCCCCTTCCAGAGTAAAGGCATAAGCGCCGGACGTAGCACAGAATACGAAAACCGTGGCCGCCGCCGCGAACAGGCGAACTGAGTCGGACGGCTTCGTGTTGCGCTCTTTCATTTCGTGGTTCCCCTTGTTTTTCTTTGATTTTCTCAGCCGGAAGCACGCCGCGCCCATGCAGCTTCCCTGCACGGTGACGATTGCCGCCGGAGCGTCTTTTTTGATTTGGCAAAAGCGAATTGGCTCTTGTGCAGTGCATAACAGCCGATTACGTTCGTTCATGCAACAAAAATAATCATGCTCATTTTTTGGGCACTTTGTGCAGAAATGTGAACGATCAAATGAACACCGATGCTCTGGCATCATTTGTAAAAATCGCGGAACTGCGGTCATTGTCGGCCGCGGCGAAGTTGTACGGCCTGCCCAAATCCACGCTCAGTCTCCGGCTCAAGCAGCTTGAAGACGATCTGAAGGTCGCTCTGTTCGAGCGCTCCGGCCGTGTCCTGTTGCTCACGGAAGCAGGGCAAACCCTGCTCGGGCACGCGCGGCAGATCCTGCAAAGCTGCGATACGGCGCGGGCCGCCGTGACGGAACTGAGCGACGACGTGACCGGAACCTTGCGGATCGGCGCCACGGGGGAGTTCGGCACGGCCTACTACACGCAGATGCTCATGGCGTTCAGAAAGCTCTACCCCAAGGTGGAAATCGAACTCACCTTCTTTTCGCCGCACGTTCTCTACGCGCCAGAGAGCCTCGATATGCTCGACGCCGTGATTTCATGGGACGAAGGTATCGAAGTCGGCGAAACGCTCTCCACCGCAAAATTCGCACTCTTTGCCAGCAAGAGTTATGTCGAGCGTGCCGGGATGCCACGAAAACCCGCCGATTTGGCGGAACACCAGGGCATTGTCTATCGCACCTCGGCGGGCCTGCAGCACTGGCGGCTACAGAAAGGTACCGCGCAGGAAAGTATCTTGCCGCGCAGCAACCTGATCGCCAACGAATACTGGACTATCAAGTACTTCGCCGTTGCGGGCGAGGGCATTGCCTATCTACCGCACTTCTTCACCACGATCGAGTGTGAACGCGGCCACCTCATTCCGTTGCTCGACACATGGGAGTCCGCGGAAAAGCGGGTCAGCATCCGCATATCGCGCCCGCACGCCCCATCGCGTAAGATGACCGCGTTCATGGATGTCTGCGGCCGCTACTTCTCGCCCGGCTTCGTTTTCACGGGGCCGCGCTACTACGTCGAAACAATCTTCGATGCAAGCCAGCAAGAAAAGGGAACAGAAAAATGAAGGTCCTTGAAACCGGTAATGGCGCGCGTGCAATGAAAGGGGGAGGGCTCGACCCGCAGCGTGTCAGCTTCGACAAGATCCCGATCATCGATCTCGAGCCCATGTTCGCAGGCAACGAGGCGGCCAAGCGAAAGCTCGCCCAGGAACTGCGCAAGGCCTGCACGGAAGTCGGCTTCCTCTATATCAAGAACCATCACGTTCCGAAGGAGGTCATCGATGCCGCGTTTGGGGTGGCGGAGGTGTATTTCGCCGAATCCGACGACGTGAAGATGGAGAATCACGTTTCCAATTCAAAGAATAATCGCGGTTATGCGGCAATATTGGAAGAGAATACGGATCCGACCGCGCGCGGAGACCTGCACGAATCGTATGATATTGCGCTGGATGTGCCAGCCGACGATCCGGACGTGAAGGCCGGCAAAGTACTCTACGGTCCCAACCAGTGGCCAGCGGGCAGGCCGGAATTCCGAACGGCACTGGAAGCCTACCATGCCGAGATGCTGACGCTGAGTGGCCACCTGCTCCATGCCTTTGCTCTGGCTCTTGGGTTGGAGGAGACATATTTCGACCTGCTGGTCGGCAAGCCGCTCGCAACTTTGCGGGTGCTCCACTATCCACCGCAGTTTGGCGAGATCGATGACCGCCAGATCGGAATTGGGGCGCATTCGGACTATGAGTGCTTCACGATCCTGGCCCAGAAGGATGGTATTTCAGCCTTGCAGGTACTGAATGCAACTGGCGAGTGGATTGCGGCCGATCCCGTCCCCGGCTGCTTCGTCGTCAATGTGGGAGATCAGATGGCGCGTTGGACCAATGACCTTTTCGCCTCGACCGTCCACCGCGCGGTGAATCGTTCCGGCAAAGAACGCTATTCGATCCCGTTCTTCTTCGGTCCAAACTATGATGCCGTGATCGAGGTGCTTCCCAGTTGCATTGATGAGGATCATCCTGCGAAGTACCCTCCGATCACGTCGGGCGAATACGTCAACGGCCGCTTCAAGGCGACATTTGCGCACTATGCCGCGCAAAGCGAGGCCGGCGCCGAAACCGCGGCTTAAGCGGATAATCCTGTCATGCGCGGCCGCTCCTGTGGCCGCGCGTCGCATACCCGCCGTCCGTTGACCGAGATCAATATGATAGCACCCTCGATGGGTAGCGTCGGGTTAACTGGTTAGCCATGGCGTCACCAGAAGAACCCATTTCGGTTTGACGGTGGATGTGGCTAATTTTTCGGCTTTGAGGGCTTGGTGGAGCGCGGTCTTGCCGATTTGGGCTTTGAGCAGCAACGGAGCAGAAAACCTGCATAAGGAAGTCACGGCTCGTCGTCCGGGTCAGCGGTTTTCGGATCGCGTGGCGGGCCTCGGTTTCGGCTATGGCCGCGGCAAGGCACAGCCAGTCGGCGATGCTGAGGGGGGTAATGTTTTCAGGGGGCATTTTGCCGGTGCCAAAATGGATGTCGCTCATGGTCTTACCCCTTGATGGTTGCGCGAGTGCTGAAGGTGAAAGTGTGGAGGGAGCACCACCGCCCGAAGCTGCGGCCTGGCCTCCCCACAAGGGGACCCTCAAGGGGTAGATCGGCCACCGCCCTTAAATCAGCTTCTCCAGCGTGATCGGCAGATCCCTGATCCTCTTTCCCGTCGCATGGAATACCGCGTTGGCAATCGCCGGCGCCACGCCGACAATGGCCAGTTCGCCAACGCCCTTGCCGCCGAGCACCGAGGAATGCAGGTCGGGGATGCCGACCGAGATCACCTCGATGTCGGGGATGTCGGCATTGGTCGGCACGAGGTAGTCGGCGAGGTTGTCATTGACGATGCGGCCGTGGCGGCGGTCGACGATGCCTTCTTCCAATAGCGCCTGGCCGATGCCCATGATGATGCCGCCCTTCCATTGGCTTTCGGCAAGTTTCGGGTTGTAGAGCCGGCCCGAATCCAGCGCCGACACCACACGCGATACACGCACCGTGCCGAAATCCTCGTCGACGCGCACTTCGATGAAATGCGCGCACCAGGAGTGGCGGGAATAGTCGCCCTCGGTGTGCGGCACCGACATGGCGATGGTGGTGTAGTTCTTGTAGCGATCATCTGGCGTCGAATTGGCCGGCATGGTGTCGCCGGTGGCTTCGATGTGGTCGCGGCCGACGCACTTGAGCAGTTCGGCGACGGAGACATCGGGGCCGTCGCCGCGCGGCGAAGCGATACGGCCATTGGCGACGACCAGCGTGTTGGCCTGCAGCGCGTGGAAGGGCGAGCGTGGATCGCTGATGGCGAGGCCCACCAACTGGTCGAGGGCCGAGGTTGCCGCCTTGTAGACCGCACCCGTCATCACGCCGGCCAGCCGCGAACCGCCGGTGACGCCGGCGCGCGGAAAGCGGGAGTCACCGAGCTTCACCACCACGTCGTCAGCTCGCACGCCGAGCGTTTCGGCGGCGGTCTGCGCCAGGATGGTGTAGGTGCCCTGGCCCATGTCGATCGAGGAGCTTTCGACCTCGACCGAACCATCGGCCAGGATGCGCACGAGCGCCTCGCCATAGGCGCGTCGCACCGGATAGGTGCCGGCGGCGACGCCCCAGCCGATCAACTGGTTGCCGTCGCGCATCGAGCGCGGTTCGGGTGTGCGCCTGGACCAGCCGAAGCGTTCGGCGCCTGCAGCAAAAGCCTCGCGCAACTGCCTGGTCGACCAGGCTTTTTTGGCATGTGGATCCTGCTCGGCATAGTTTCGGAGCCGGATCTCCAGCGGATCGATGCCGACCTCGTAGGCAAGCTCGTCGATGGCGCTTTCGATGCCGAAGGCTGAGGGGTTTTCGCCCGGCGCGCGCATGGCGCCCGGCACCACCGAATTGACCCGTACGACATTCTGCTTCGAGGAGAAATTCGGCGTTGTGTACATGATCGAGGTGACCGATCCGAGCGGCTCGACCCACATGCCGTCGATGGATGTTTCATTGACGCCGCGATGCACGATCGACTGGATCTTTCCCTGCACGTCGGCGCCGATCGTCACCGTCTGGCGCGTCGCCGCGCGGCCGCCATAGCCGGTAAAAGTCTGCGGCCGGGTCATCACCAGCCGCACCGGCCGGCCGAGCATTTTGGCCGCACAGGCGGCCACCGCGCCATGGCTGAGCGCCAGCGCCTTGGAGCCGAAGCCGCCGCCAATATAGGGCGACACCAGCCGCACGTTCTCGAACGGCACACCGAACCATTCGGCATAGGTGCGCGCCATGCCGTCCAGCCATTGGCTCGGCTCCCACACGGTGAGGTGGTCGCCCTCCCAGCGGGCGATCAGGCCATGCGGCTCCATCGGCGCCTGGTACTCGCGCGGCGTGTTGTAGGCGGCGCAGATGCGGACCGGCGCCGAGGCGAACGCACCTTGCGCGTCGCCCCATTCCTTGGTCATGGCATCGATCGCGATGCCATCGCCGGCTTTGGCGTCGCTGAGGTCGACGATGGCAGGCGTTTCCTCATAGCTGACCTTGACCAGTGCCGCCGCCGCGACCGCCCGCTCGAAGGTCTCGGCGACCACGGCGGCGACATGCTGACCCGAAAAGGTGATGTCGCGCGCGAGCGGGCAATACGGCTTGTCGGGCGGCGGCGTGCCGAACCAGTCCGCCGCGGTCCTCAGGCTGATGATGGTGTCCGGCGTCAGCACCTGCAGCACGCCGGGCGCCACCTCGGCGGCAGTGGTGTCGATCGCGCGCACCTTGCCCGATGCAATCGTGCTCTCGACCAGGACGGCGTAGGCGAGGCCTTCGAGCTGCTGCTCGACGGCGTATTTCGCCGCACCGGTGATCTTGGCCGGGCCGTCGATGCGCGACAGCCGGCCGCCGACGGCTTCGGCAAAAGCGCCGTCGGACGCATCCCCATGCCTGATGTTGTGAACGGTCATGCCGTCTCTCCCAATTTGCGGATGGCGCGGGCGACGACGCGCGGCGCCAGTTCGACCTTGTAGTGGTTGGCGCCATCCGCAAATTGGGAGAGACGGCATGAC
>NZ_RZPF01001120.1:0-1230 GCF_004022735.1 Mesorhizobium sp. M7A.F.Ca.AU.001.01.1.1 | reverse complement strand
GTCATGGAAAATAATACCGTCGAGATAGGGCATTCCCTTCTGCCAATAGCTGGCGTTCTTGGTGAGCGCGATGCGCGACCCGCGGACCCATTCGCCGAAAACGAACGGACCGGTCCCGACAGGGTTGGAACCGACGTCGCTGCCGTTCTTCTTGGCCGCCGCCGGTGACGCCATGAGCCCAGCGCGGTCGGCAAACAGCGCCAGCAGGGGCGGATAGGGTTCCTTCATGTCGATGGCGACAGTGAATTCGTCCAGCACTTCGACATTCTTGACGCCTTCCAGCAACTTGAGCTGCGATGAGTTGCCTTTCGGATCGAGACGCGAGTCTAGGTTCCATTTCACCGCCTCGGCGTTAAATGGCGTGCCGTCATGGAACTGCACGCCTTCCTGCAGCTTCAGGATCACGCGCTTGCCGTCGTCCGAAAACTCCCAGCTTTTCGCCAAGGCGGGCTTCAGGGAGAAGTCGGCCTCGGTTTCGAGAAGCGTATCGAATATCAGGAAAAGGATCTGGCGCTCGGTCCATTGCGACGACTGAAGGGGGTCAAGCGTGCGAACGTCGCTGATGAAGCCGACGTTGAGCGTGCCGCCGGTGACCGGCTGGGCATCTTGAGCCAGCGCTACCGTCGGCAAAGAGGCCACGATTGCGAAGCCGCTGACGGCGGCCATAAATTGCCTTCTATCCATGACAAGTCCTCCGTAGGTTCAGTTCCCAATATTATCGGCATTGCCGTTATTAGCCTCGGGACGAGAACCCGAGGCTTGCACGTTATCTGCTCTCGGCTGGCAGCGGCCGGCCGGCCTGATCGACTCCCATGATCCGCATGTCGTTGAACCGATCACCAATGCGATGGTGCGGTCGCCCACCGTTCGCGGCGCCTAACGCGATGACGATCTCGTCATGGGCAGGCGCGTCTGGAATCGTAAATTCCACGGTTAGAAAATGAGCGCGGCTACCCTTCCTCTCGGCATCCTTGTGGGTCAAAGGAACGGTGAGTGAGGTGCCGGCGCCGGCACGTTTGTTGGTGAAGGGGAGAAAGGAATCTCCACCGGCGGCGATGCGGAAGACATTGCCGAAATGCAGCGTGTGGATCAGGCCGGCGGCATGTTCGACTTCACCGTCCGTTCCGGTCACCGCGCACTTTCCAAACGCTTCTATCCGGTCTGGACCGCCCATGATCGCCACTAGGCGAGGCACGAGGGCGTCCGTGAGAGCCGTGGCGTGCTCCATAA
>NZ_RZPF01001119.1:0-1233 GCF_004022735.1 Mesorhizobium sp. M7A.F.Ca.AU.001.01.1.1 | reverse complement strand
GACCGGAACCGTGCAGGTTTCAGCCATCATCGAACGCGCCGACCTTTCGCCAGGGGATCGCATCAGCGGTCCGGCGGTGATCGTCGAGCGTGAGACGTCGACGGTCGTCACCACTCTCTTCGATGCCGCGCTACAGAGCGACGGTTCGATCCTCCTGATCCGCAAAGGGGTCCAGGCATGAGCGACATCTTGGAAATCCGCATGCAGGTGATGTGGAATCGCCTGATTTCGGTGGTCGAGGAGCAAGCGCTGACCCTGTTGCGTACGGCCTTCTCCACGTCGGTGCGTGAATCGGGCGACCTGTCGGCCGGCGTGTTCAATCCGCGCGGCGAGATGCTGGCGCAGGCCGTGACCGGTACGCCCGGGCATGTGAACACCATGGCCGAGGCCGTGCTGCAGTTCATGAACGAGATCCCGCGCGAGGAGATGTACGAGGGCGACACCTATGTCACCAACGATCCCTGGAAAGGCACCGGCCATCTCCATGACATCACCATGGTCTCGCCCTCGTTCCTGAACGGCGAACTGGTGGCATTCTTCGCCTGCACCGCGCACGTGGTCGATGTTGGCGGACGTGGCTTCGGCGCCGACGGCAAGTCAGTCTACGAGGAAGGAATCCAGATCCCGATCATGAAGTTCGCCGAGCGCGGCAAGGTGAACCTCGATCTGGTGAAGATCCTGCGCGCCAATGTGCGCGAGCCGAACCAGGTCGTCGGCGACTTCTATTCGCTGGCCGCCTGCAACGAGGTCGGCCATCGCCGCCTGGTCGACATGATGAAGGAGATCGGCCTGGCATCGCTGGACAGGCTGGGAGAGTTCATCTTCACGCGCACGCATGACGCGACGCTGGAGCGCATCAAGGCGCTGCCGAAAGGCACCTGGTCGAACGAGTTGGTGACCGACGGCTACGATACGCCGGTCAAGCTGGTGGCAGCTGTCTCGATTGAGGACGACCATTTGAATGTCGATTTCTCCGGCACCGATCCGACAAGCCGATGGGGCATCAACGTTCCGATCATCTACAGCAAGGCCTATGCCTGCTACGCCCTGAAATGCGTCGTGGCGCCGGAGATCCCGAACAATGCGGCCTCGCTTGCTCTGTTCACTATATCGTCGCCGACCAACATCCTGAACGCCCCGCGGCCGGCGCCGGTCTCCCTGCGGCACGTCATCGGCCATATGGTGCCCGATCTGGTGCTGGGCGCGCTGGCCAAGGCGCTGCCGGGCCAGATC
>NZ_RZPF01001118.1:0-1235 GCF_004022735.1 Mesorhizobium sp. M7A.F.Ca.AU.001.01.1.1 | reverse complement strand
ACACCGGATCGGTCCTGCCGTCCAGCCAGGAGATAAGGCTGGCGAGCCGATCGCTCGGCGATGATCTCCGCCAGACCGATCTTTCAGTCCCCACGGTTCATTGCGCGGCCTGCATCGAGGCGATCGAGACGGCATTGGGAATGCTCGATCAAGTGGAGAGCACTCGGGTCAACCTGTCGACGAAGCGGGTCGCGGTCCGCTGGCGTGGAAACCAGGTGCCACCGTTCGTCGCCGCGCTGGGACGGCTAGGCTACGAGGCGCATCTGTTCGACCCCGAGGTCGACAACAAGGACAAAACGCTTTCGGAGCTGATCCGCGCCGTTGCTGTCGCCGGCTTTGCGGCGGGCAACATCATGCTGCTTTCAGTGTCGGTCTGGTCTGGCGCCGAAGGCGCAACGCGGGACCTGTTTCATTGGCTCTCGGCGCTGATCGCGATCCCGGCACTTGCCTTCGCGGGCGGCATCTTCTTCCGCTCGGCCTGGAACGCGCTGCGTCACGGCCGCATGAACATGGACGTGCCGATCGCGGTCGGGGTGTCCCTCGCCTACGCCATGAGCCTCTACGAGACGATCAACCATGGCGACCACGCCTATTTCGATGCGTCGGTGTCGCTGCTGTTCTTCCTGTTGATCGGCCGCACGTTGGATCACGTGATGCGCGAACGTGCCCGGACCGCCGTGAAAGGCCTGTCCCAGTTGGCCGTACGTGGCGCCATGGTGCTGCGCGGCGACGGCGCACGCGACTATCTGCCGGTTGGCGAGATCGAACCCGGCATGCTGCTGTTGATCGCAGCCGGTGAAAGGATACCCGTTGACGGCAAGGTCTCTCGAGGGACGTCGGACCTGGACTGTTCGCTTGTCTCGGGCGAGAGCACGCCCCGAAGCGTAGCGCCAGGCGAAGCCGTACAGGCTGGAGTCCTCAACCTGACCGGCCCGCTGACGATTGAGGCGACAGCCGCCGCGAAAGATTCGTTTCTGGCGGAAATGGTTCGGCTCATGGAAGCCGCTGAGGGCGGTCGCGCGCATTATCGCCGGATCGCCGATCGCGTTTCAGCGCTCTATGCTCCGGTGGTTCATCTCACCGCCTTCGTGACTTTCCTTGGCTGGATGGCGGCGACGGGCGACTGGCACCGGGCGACAACCATCGCCATTGCCGTTCTGATCATCACCTGCCCGTGCGCGCTCGGCCTCGCCGTGCCGATCGTGCAGGTGGTCGCCGCGCGGCGCCTGTTCGAG
>NZ_RZPF01001117.1:0-1242 GCF_004022735.1 Mesorhizobium sp. M7A.F.Ca.AU.001.01.1.1 | reverse complement strand
GGCGGCATGTGCAGGGCGGCGCCGTGCGCCTGAACGACGAGCCGGTGAGCGACGAGCGCCGGCTGGTGACCCCTCAGGATTTGAGTCCGGAAAACGTCGTAAAGCTTTCCTTGGGAAAGAAAAAACACATTCTGGTGCGACCGGCCTGAACTCGCTCACCTATATTCGAAGATCGACCTGAATATTCCGGGCGCGATCACCGACAGCGGATTGATGTCCAGCAACGGCTTGTTGGCGTTGCCCTTGAGCCGGTAGGTGACGCCGATCAGGCCACGGTCGCGGCCATTGCCGAGCAGCGCGCCAACGATGGGCAATTCGCCGAAGATGCGATTGAGGCCATAGACCGGCATGAACGTGCCGGTCATGTCCATGTTGTTGTTCTGGTCGTAGAGCGTGCCCTGGAACGTGGTGCCGATGCGCGGTCCGCGCAGCACACCGTTGGCGATTTTCAGGTAACCGCTGCCCTTGTCGATCTCGGCGTAACCGCGTTCGAACTTCACCCGCGACGTGTCCAGTTTGCCCTTGACCGCCTGGTTGAGGCTGCGGTTGTCGCCGGCGGGCGTGGTCGAGACGATGGAGGCCAGTTTCGGTTCGTTGACGACGAAAAAGTTGCTGGTGTCGACCTTGCCCCTCAGCGATCCGTCGCTCGGCCCCGCCAGGGCCAGGGTGATCGTTCCGCCTTCCATATGCTCGTAGATATTGAGGAATCTCAGGATGGCGCCAGCGTCGGCGGACTGCATGTTGAGCGCGCGCTGGCCGGCACCGGTGGTGTTGCTGATGGTTATGGCGGCGCCCGAACTTGCCGTGGCGCTGACCTTCAGCCCGTTCACCCGCGAGCCGGCCGCGCTGTAGTCGAGCTTCAGATTGGACAATTGCTCGTCGTGGAAACCGGTCAGCCGGTCGACATCGGCGCTGACGGAGATGGCGTCGGAACCGGTGGTTTTGGTAGCCGTGTCGACGTCGGAGGTGAACTGCTTGATGAGCGAGCGGGCATCGAGCGCATTGCCCGATATGTCGACCGCATAGCCCTTGCCGGACCGCTTCACCGACACAGCAACGTCGTCGCCTCTGTTCAAGGTGACCTTGCTGAACCGCGCCGACGACAAGGCGCCATTGACCAGCACGATGCTGCCGTCGACGGAGAACGTCTTTCCGTCGAGATTGAAATCGGACAGCGTCGTGGTGTCGCCGGACTTGGTCATGACGAAGGTGACGTTGGCGGGCACCCCCGCCCCCTTGCTC
>NZ_RZPF01001116.1:0-1245 GCF_004022735.1 Mesorhizobium sp. M7A.F.Ca.AU.001.01.1.1 | reverse complement strand
AGACAGGCACGGCGTTCTGCTGGATGAGCGCTCCTATCATCTACGGCGGCGTTCCGGGCAGCGGCGGACGTCTAAGCATTTTCAGGTATAGATCTTTCCGGGCAATCGGATGACGCGTAAACGGATCGACGAAGACCACGGACGGTGGTCTTAAGTCGTAGTCGGTGAAGTCGACCTCGCTCGCTGCGCTGACCACCCGTGGCTTTAACTTGGGGCTGGCGAAAATGAAGAAAGCGCGCGGAAAGGTCGCCTCGATCAAGAAGCAGCCCTGAGCCCGATAGACATCAGCATATGGCCGGAACCGGCCGATCTCCCGATCAAACTTCGCTCGGGAGACCTCCGGATCCACACTTTGGTGTTTAGGCACCTGCGACGCCCGCCTTCAGGCTGAGGAACAGGGTCACAGTATTCGGGAAACCGAAGTCGCCAAGCTTCTTGTCGACATCGAGCAAGTTGCCGGCCTCATCCTTGAATTCCCAATTCTCGGCTGGTTGGGCGACATTCTGCGTGTTCTCAAGGGCTTTGGTACGAATGACGTGAAGCGGCTGGTTGGGATTGGCTTCGACCTGCGTGGGCTGGCCGTTCACCACCACCGTGATCTCGATCTTGCCCGGTCCGCCGCCGTGATTATCGCCCTTACCCGAATCCTTCGACATTGTCCTACTCCTGTGGCTTGCCAACCGCCCCACGCCCTGGCGCCCACCTGCGAGTGAGACCGGCGGTCTTCAATCGTTCACCCGGCGCCACGGCCGCGAGTACGCGAAAGACAGGGGATAAGCTACCGAATCGGTGCTTGCCTTCTTTTATGGGTGACTTGAGCCGCAAGTAAATGGTCTCAAATTGCTCCTCACAACTATAATCGATTAGAGCAATGCAAAAATATTGGCGACACGCCTATTCATCTGCTCTCTCACTCGCCTGCTCCGTGCTTGGCAAGGGGAGCTTTGACTGCGTCACGCGTCCCCCAAGCAGCCGATTGCGCCGGCAGCGCCGTAGGAACCGTCGTTCAGAGTCTTCACCACTCAAGCAGCCGCATGGATGCAGCCGACGCTCGTCTCCACAAACAGCGCAAGTGGTGCCTTGTTGGATAAGGTCGCCTCGTCCCTGGTGCAGCATCTGTCGGAACGGGTCCGCTGCGAGACCATGCCTCATCATCGCGCATGCGCAGCAGCCGGCGGTCGATGCTCGTAAGGCGTTCTGCTCATTTCGTGGCGAAGGCGCTGCTCGACTCGCGGACATATGCGG
>NZ_RZPF01001115.1:0-1249 GCF_004022735.1 Mesorhizobium sp. M7A.F.Ca.AU.001.01.1.1 | reverse complement strand
GTCGAGCATCACGCCGCCGAGATCACGATGAAGCTGGTGCGCGAAACCGGTGGCGAGGCGATCGCCGACACGTCCTGGTCACTGCTCAACGAGTCCGGCGATCCGATCAAGGAAACCGTCGGCGCTTTCGCCTCGATGGTGCTGGCCGAGGGCGACTACACCATCATCGCCAAGAACCGCGACCGCATCTACCAGAAGGATTTTACGGTCGTGGCCGGGCAGAACCAGGAAATCGAGGTTCTGGCCACCGAGGCCGCGGCGATGGATCCTGAAGAAGGCGCGGATTAGTTCGCAATCCACCAGAAGAATCAGGTGTCTGCGTCATCCTCTGAACCAGCAGGATAATCCTGTCCGCCGTAGAGCACGCGCAGGATGACCACGGTGTCACCGTCGACCCGGAAAACGATCGACACGCGGCGTTCAAAGCCGACGATGCGGACGCCGGGGCCAACAGTGTCGCGCACGGTCCCGCGCTCCGGGAAGTTGGACAGCGCCATGCACGCGGCCTCTATGCGGTCGACATAGTCGTCGGCACGTCTGCTCCCGCTGTCGTTTTCGATGTAGTCGTAGATGGCGAAGAGGTCGGCTTGAGCCGCCGGTCTGAAGACGACCTTATGTGTCAAGCTTGGAGGCCTTCATGCGGTCCGCATGATGGGCGCGCAGCGCTTTGAAGACGTCTTCTGCCGGGATGTCCGGACGCGGGTCGTCAAGGGCTTCCTGGACCTTGGCGCGCATAATCGCGGTGATGGTCTGCTCTTCGCGGTCGAGGGCGCGCAGCGCGGCGCGCATCACCTCGCTGGCGGAGTCGTAGGCACCCGACGCCAGGCGTACGTCAACGCTGGCCTGCTGGCGGCCGAGGGTCACGGTGATCGGTTTGCTGGTTCTCATGGCAAGCTCTTTCCTTGCCCTAATATAGCGCATGACATTACAGTGTCATACTATTTTTCTCAACGGCCAGCCAAGACTCGGCCCTGTGAGCCGGACGTTTATTGTTCAAGCCGCCAGTTCGGTCCGCGCCGGCAGGAACGGGATCCGGCGGCGTGGCAAAGCTGGCGCCAGGTCGAACACGCCGCGATGGAGGCGGTCGAGCAAGGCCTTGCGGTCGCGCAACGGCTCCAGTTCGCTCCAGCTCAGCACATCGCCGACGCGCACGTCGATCGCCTTGCCCGACAGCCGCGCGAATTCGTGGATGAGCAGCGATGTGCGCAGCGTCAGCGAGGCCTTGCCGACGAACTTGGCCACCCGGCCG
>NZ_RZPF01001114.1:0-1255 GCF_004022735.1 Mesorhizobium sp. M7A.F.Ca.AU.001.01.1.1 | reverse complement strand
CAACGTGCTCTACGACGAGGGGCTGATCGACAATGCCGCCGTCACCGGCGACTATTTGCTGCAGCGCCTGCAGGCGCTCAGGGAAAAGTACCCGAAGATCATCAAGGATGTGCGCGGCAAGGGTTTTATGGTCGGCCTGGAGTTCCACGACTTCTCGCAGACCTTGCCGATGGTGCTGCGGCCGATCGTCAGCGTGCTCGACGACAAGCTGAAGGGCTCGCTGTCGGGCTTCGTCGGCGCGCTGCTGCTGCGCGATTACGACGTGCTGGTCGCCTTCACCGAGTACAACCGCAACGTCATCCGGCTGGAGCCGCCGCTGATCTGCCAGCGTGAGCATGTCGATCGTTTCGTCGATGCTTTCGACAGTCTGCTGTCGCGCGGCATCGTGTCGATCGTGAAGGATTTCGTCAAAAGCCAGGTCCGTTAAACCGAAACTCGCTGAGTAGACATGCTGACCAAGTCGCCCGCTCCACAGAACCCACTCGACCGGCTCACCGGGGCCGGTCTGGCGTGGGGCGTGGGGACTTATGCGCGGCTGGCGGCACCGATCGGCGCCGCGGCCTTCGCGCTCTACATTCTTTTTTCAGCGTTCACCGCGTGGGTGATGCCCGACGCCAATTGGGACATGCTGCCCTATCTCGCCATAGCGGAGGAAGGCACCTATCCCGATGCACAGGCGCTGCATGACTATGCCTACAACACTGTCAAATCGGGCGTGTCGGCCGGTGACTACAAGGCGCTGACCGACGATGGCGGCGGCTTCCGCAGCCACATGGCGGAGAATGCCGCCGACTTCCATTCATTGCTCGGCATGTACCGGATCAAGTTCCTCTATGCCGAGATCCTGTCGACGATGAGCGCGGTGATGTCGCCGGTCGAGGCGATGCGCCTGGTCTCAGTGTTCTCCGTGCTGCTGTTCGGCGCGATCGCCCTGATGTGGCTGCGCTCCGAGGGGGCACTGGCCTTGGCGCCGGTGGTCGGCGCGGTGCTGATCATGGCCGATTTCGGCGATGCGGCGCGCGCCTCAACGCCGGATCTGCTCACATCGGCGCTGTTGCTGGGCGGGCTTTATGCCTATGTCCGCGGCCGCGAGGTGGCGACGGCGATCCTGCTCTTCCTCGCCTTCATGGTGCGCCCGGACAACATTGTTTTCCTTGCTGTTTTTGCTGTGCTGCTGGTTGCGTTCCGGCAGAGGGCATGGGGCGCGCTGGCCGGCTTTGCCGCTTCCTTCGTTGCCTATTTCGCCATCTCGCAC
>NZ_RZPF01001113.1:0-1255 GCF_004022735.1 Mesorhizobium sp. M7A.F.Ca.AU.001.01.1.1 | reverse complement strand
TTCCCCCCCCCCCCTCCACAATCGCCGTCAGAAACCCCGCCAGATCGTCGGTGACGAAATCGACATCATCCTCATTGGCCGGGTCGCGCTCCCATATCTCGGAAAAGGTCGGCTCGAAATTGCGCGGCACGATCAGCACCGTGGTCATGCCGAGCGACTTCGGCACCGAAAGGTTACGGGCAAGATCCTCGAACATCACCGCATTGTGGCCGGTGACGGCGTGGAGTTCGGCGAACTTCTCGTAGGTCTGGCGCGCCGGCTTGGGATTGAGCCCCGCAGCGACGATGTCGAAGATGTCGTCGAAATGGTCGAGGATGCCGAGCTGGCGCGCGGTGCGCTCGGCGTGCCTGCGGTCGCCGTTGGTGAAGATGAACTTGCGGCCGGGAAGCTGGCGGATGGCGGTGCCGAGAACGGGATCGGGCACCAGCCATGAATAGTCGATGTCGTGGACCTTCTCGAGGAAATCGTCGGGGTCGATGCCGTGGCGTGTCATCAGGCCGTTCAGCGTCGTGCCATATTCGCGGTAGAGCTCCTTCTGCAACTTGCGCGCATCGTCGCGCGGCAATGCCAACAGTTCGCCGACATAGGCGGTCATCTTGACGTCGATCTGCGAGAACAGATTCGAATGGTGCGGATAGAGCGTGTTATCGAGATCGAAGACCCAGTCGGTGACATGGGCGAAGCGGGCGGGGTCAGGGAGCGTGGTCATGGACTCCTTATGGCATGAAACGCGCATTCCGAAAGCGACTTTATCCACAACTTCTGCTCGTTGAGGTTGCGTAAATCGTCTCACGATTCAAATTTTAGGCATCTGGGAAAGGTGGCCTTCAGGGCTTGCTGGCAGAGAGGCAGTCTTGTGGGAGCAAGCGATGAACAGCATAATTCTGAGATCCGCCGCCGTTGCTTTCGCCTCAGTCGCGGCCTCTCTCCTGCTGACCCTGATCATCGTTCCGGCCATGGGATTTCCGGTCAACCGGACGATCTGGCTGACCTCCACGCTCTGTCCGCTGGTGCTGGCGTGGGCCGCCAGCGCAAGCACTTTCTGGCAAAGCGACAGGCTGAAAAACGCGCATCGCGATCTCGCCCGAGCCCATGCCCAGCTCGCCGCCGCGCATCGCCGCCTGGCGGAAAAGGCGAGCCGCGACGACATGACCGGCATGCTCAACCGGGAAAGCTTCTTTGCCGCGCTCGACGGTTCGCGCCGCAAGTCCGATCGCGGCGCGCTGCTGATCATCGATGCCGACCACTTCAAGAC
>NZ_RZPF01001112.1:0-1256 GCF_004022735.1 Mesorhizobium sp. M7A.F.Ca.AU.001.01.1.1 | reverse complement strand
GGCCAGCACATCCTCCACCGAAAGCGTCCGCGCCTCGGAAGGCAGCATGATCGGGATGCCGTCACGCACCGGATAGGCAATCTTGGCGACCCTGGAAATCAGTTCGCCGCGCTCCGGATCCCAGGCCAGCGGCCCCTTGGTCAGTGGGCAGGCCAGCAACTCCAGCAGCTTGGGGTCGACCTTCTTCCCGTCACGTCCGTCCGCCATCGCGCCCTCTTACTGCAAACTCGACCCAAAATCCTCATTCTCGCGCGCCAGCGCCATTTCGGTGATGGCGATCAGCGTCTCGGCCCGGGTCTTCAAATCCGCCGCTTCGAGCAGCGCCTGTTTCTCGGCTGGCCCATAGGGCGCCATCATCGACAACGCATTGACCAGCATGGCATTTTCGGCCCGGCTGACGCTTTCCCAGTCGGCCTCGAGGTCGTTGGCCTGCAGATAGGCGCGAAATGCCTTGAGCAGCGATGGCCGGTCGATCTCGTTGCCCGCCTGGTCCTCATCGAGATCGGCAAGGAAAGGCGAGGGCTTGCACTGGCGAAACGGCGTCTTGACCGTCAATTCGTGGGCGATGCGGAACCGGCACACGCCCTGCAGCGAAATCAGGTAACGGCCGTCGCCGCTCTCGGAAAAGGCGATGATGCGCCCGGCGCAACCGACATTGCAGAGTTCCGGCTCGCCGTCGTCGCGCAAGGCCCCGTCGAGACTGGGCTGGATGACGCCGATGAGCCGCGAGCCGGCGATCGCCTCGTCCACCATCTGCAGATAGCGCGGCTCGAAGATGTTGAGCGGCATGCGGCCTCCCGGCAGCAAAAGCGCCCCCTCGAGCGGAAAGATAGGGATCGTCGACGGCAAATCCTTGGCGAGCCGGTAATGCGCGTTTCCCGCTTGCACCTCATTCCTCCGATCGCGCCATCAAGAAGCGCGTGAGTTCTTGGCCCTAATCTGGCGCAATCATCGCCGACGCCAAGCCCGTGCGGCAAAACAACCGGCAGCCGGCTCAGGAAAACAGCAGCGCCGACAATTTGCGGCGCGCTGCCAGCGTCGCCTCGTCGGTCATGCCCCAGGCCTCGAACAGCTGCAGCAATTGCGTCCTCGCGCCATCCTCGTTCCAGGCCCGGTCGGCCTTGATGATGGCCAGCAGATTGTCGGCTGCGGCCGTACGGTCGCCGTTGGCGTTCTGGATCATGGCCAGATCGAAACGCGCCTGGTGATCTCCGGGATTTTCCGCAAGGCGCCGCTCGAATTCGGCTGGATTGCCG
>NZ_RZPF01001111.1:0-1256 GCF_004022735.1 Mesorhizobium sp. M7A.F.Ca.AU.001.01.1.1 | reverse complement strand
CGGCAAGGACACCAGGCTTTCCGGTTATATGATCGAGAATGCCATGGTCGCCGGTCTTTGTGCCGCCGGCATGGACGTGTTCCTGCTCGGCCCGATCCCGACGCCGGCTGTCGCCATGCTGGTGCGTTCGCTGCGCGCCGATATCGGCGTCATGATCTCGGCCTCGCACAACCCCTATTACGACAACGGCATCAAGCTGTTCGGACCCGACGGCTACAAGCTCTCCGACGAGATCGAGGAGCGCATCGAGAGCATGCTCGACAGGGATATCGAACTGGCGCTCGCCGACTCCGACGGGCTTGGCCGCGCCAAGCGCGTCGACGGCGTGCATGACCGCTACATCGAATTCGCCAAGCGCACCTTGCCGCGCTCGATGTCGCTCGCGGGCTTGAGGATCGTCGTCGATTGCGCCAATGGCGCGGCCTACAAGGTGGCGCCCGAGGCGCTGTGGGAACTGGGCGCCGAAGTCGTCGCCATCAATGTCGAGCCCAACGGCTTCAACATCAACAAGGAATGCGGCTCGACCCACCCGGCCGGCCTGCAAAAGAAGGTGCACGAAGTGCGCGCCGATATCGGCATCGCGCTCGACGGCGACGCCGATCGCGTCGTCATCGTCGATGAAAACGGCGCGATCGTCGATGGTGACCAGATCATGGCGCTGATCGCCGAATCCTGGCACCAGAGCGGGCGGCTTGCCGGCGGCGGTGTCGTCTCAACCGTCATGTCCAATCTGGGCCTCGAACGCTTCCTCGGCGACATGAAGCTGCAATTGCACCGCACCAAGGTCGGCGACCGTTATGTCGTCGAGCATATGCGCGCGCATGGCTTGAATGTCGGCGGCGAACAGTCGGGCCATATCGTGCTGTCCGACTTTTCGACCACCGGCGACGGCCTGGTTTCGGCGCTGCAGGTGCTGGCCTGCATCAAGCGGCAGGGCCGGCCGGTCAGCGAACTGTCGAAGAAATTCGAACCCGTGCCGCAACTCCTGAAGAACGTTCACATTTCCGGCGGCAAGCCGCTCGAGGAGGCGCCGGTCAAGGCCGCCATCGAAGACGCGCGTAGCCGGCTCGGCAAGACCGGACGGCTGGTTATCCGGCCATCCGGGACAGAGCCGCTGATCCGCGTGATGGCCGAGGGCGACGACCCGCAACTGGTCGAGTCCGTGGTGAATGGCATCGTGGACATCATCTCGGAAACGCGCAGCGCCGCCTGACCCCCACAGCGCCCGGCAGGACGTCGTCGCCTGAACCTGTCCA
>NZ_RZPF01000110.1:0-11976 GCF_004022735.1 Mesorhizobium sp. M7A.F.Ca.AU.001.01.1.1 | reverse complement strand
GGGCCGGCAATGCCGCGATGATCGTCTCCGGCGTGTCCTGTTCAGGCTCCGGAGCCTGCTGTTCGGTCACCTGCGGAATCTCGGCGCGCCGCGCATTCTCCGGCGCCACGATGGCGATGCCCGGGAGGTTGCTGGTCTTGGCCGCCGCTGCCGGCTTCAGGTTTCTCGCCTTGGGCGGGGGGGCGGCCGAAGCGGTCTCGACATCGGCGCTGTCGTCGGCCTCGTCGTCGCCGCCGCCACCGAAGAAAGCCGACAGGAATCCACCCGATTTCTTGCTGCTGCCGCCGGCACTGGCCATCTCGATGGCCGGCGAGCCCGATCCCTTGCGCGCCTTGTAGGAGGCGAGCGCCTGCTCAAAGCCGGGCAGCGGCCTGCCGTCGCTCGGCACATGCAGCGTCTTGCCATTGGGGAACAGGGAGACCAGTTCCTGCCGGCTGATACCGGGCCAATGGCGCACATTGCCGACATCCATGTGGACGAACGGCGAACCCGATGACGGATAGTAGCCGACGCCGCCGCCCTGCATCTTGAGGCCGATGTTGCGCAGCTTCTTCAGCGGCACGCCGGGAATATAGAAATCCATCGCCTTGCCGAGCATGTGCTGGCTCTTCTCGGCCACGCCCCTGCTGCGGCTGCGCAGCATCGAGTTCGTCGACGGCGAGCGATAGCCGCAGACGACCTGGATATAGTCCGTGGCACCTGCTTCCCGATACGCCTCCCAGACGAGATCCAGCAGGCGCGGATCCATCTTGGTTGGCTCGTTGCGACGCCAGTCGCGCAAAATGATGTTGATCTTGCGGAGACCCTCGGGAACGTAGCGGCCGTTGCGCTTGTAGACGATCTCGGCCTTCTCATGGGTGTGGAGATGATAAAGCTTCAGCGACCGTGTTTCGGCGCTGGCTCCGCTCGCAGCCGCGGCAACAAAACCAAAAGCGACAACCAACACTGCCAGCCACTTCGGCCAGACGCTCAAATGATGGTGCCGCCTGTTTGTGTGTCGTTCGATTCTGTTCAAATCAAAAGGCCTTGCAGGCTGCCGTTTGTCCCCGGATTTGTCCAAACGGATGTGGCATTAGCACACCCGAATATCGATCCTAATGGTTAATCATCGCTTATTGAAGCCGAAATGCGGTAACACCGTGGCGATATCCCGTCAAAAATTGTTCACAAGGTTTCTTGGTAAACCGCTGGTTTAGATCGGATTTTCGCCTTCGCCCCAAACACGATCTGTTACCGTTAGCCTTAATGCGTGAACAGAGCTGTCCACGAGACAGCCACAATGCCGCCGAAACGGCGATACAAGGCCCGTTGTGGCATTGCAAGCTGGCGCCGGCCTTGTGGCAAAGCCGGAAGCCGGGCCAAAGCTCAGCCCGGCATCGCCCTTAGGAGGCTAGTCGATCGACGCGGCCTGTCTCCGGATCGATGCCGTGTTCCTTGAGCTTGCGATAGAGCGTCGAGCGGCCGATGCCGAGTCGGCGGGCGACTTCGCTCATCTGTCCGTTGTAGTGATCGATGGCAAGCTTGATCATCTCGAGTTCGACATCGGCAAGTGCCCGCACATTGCCGCGCTCGTCGAGCGCCCGCAACGTGCCGAAGCGAGGCTGCAGCCTTGCCGGCGGATCGAACGCGATTGCCGGGCCGCCCTCGCCGGGCAAGGCTTCGTCATCGCGCGCCTGCAAAGGCAAGGACGGCGACGGCGCGTCGCCATCCATATCGAGGTTGACGGTGCCTTCCACTTGCGCCCGGATCTGCGGGAAGTCCTCCGCGGTTAACATATAGCCTTCGCAAAGCACCGAGGCGCGAAAGACGGCGTTTTCGAGCTGCCGGATGTTTCCGGGCCAGTCATAGGCCTGCAGCACCGCGAGCGCTGCCGCCGAAATACCTTGCAGGCGACGGTGCGGGTCGGCCGGCGCGACCTTCTCCATGAAATGGGTGACCAGATATGGGATGTCGTCGCGGCGGTCGCGCAGCGGCGGCACGAAGATCGGATAGACGTTCAGCCGGTAGAACAGATCCTCGCGGAACTTGCCGTCCTTGACCTGCTGCAGGAGGTTGCGGTGCGTCGCCGAAATCAGCCTGATGTCGACCCTGACGGTCGAGCGCCCACCGACCGGGTCGACCTCGCCGTCCTGGACCGCACGCAACAGCTTGACCTGCACGTCGAGCGGCAGGTCGCCGATCTCGTCGAGAAACAGCGTGCCCGAATGCGCTTCGACGAACTTGCCGGTGTGCTTGTCGGTGGCCCCGGTGAACGAGCCCTTCTCGTGACCGAACAGGATCGATTCGACCAGATTGTCTGGAATGGCGCCGCAATTGACGGTGACGAAGGGCTTCGTGCGGCGGTCGCCACTGCCCTGGATGGCGCGCGCCACCAGTTCCTTGCCGACGCCGGACTCGCCCTCGATCAGGATCGGAATGTTGGATGCCGCCGCTTTCTGGCCAAGACGGATCACCCTGTCCATGGCCGGGCTGTGCGTGATCATGTCCTTGAAGGTCAGGAGGCCGCCGCGCCGGCGCGATGTGCGCTTGACCTCGCCCTCGACGGCCTCGACCTTGAGCGCATTGCCGATCGATGCCTGCAGCCTGTCGGGAGACGCCGGCTTGACGACGAAATCGAAGGCGCCATGACGCATCGCCGAAACCACGGTCTCGATTCCGCCCTGCGCGGTTTGCACGATCGCCGGCACGTTGATGTCGCGCTCGCGCATCGCCTTCAGCACGCCGATACCGTCGAGACCGGGCATGACCAGATCGAGGATGACCACCGACACCTCGCGGGCGCCGGGTCCATCGAGGATGTCGAGAGCGGCCGCGCCGCCGTCGACCACGATTGCGCTGTAGCCGAACCGCGTCACCGCCGCTTCGAGCAGCCGGCGTTGCACCGGATCGTCATCGACTATGAGTATGGAACCTGTCATGACTGGTGTGACTGCCCGCCCGAGGAATTCTGCCCTGTGGACCATCTTGGCACAGGGTTCTAAATAAGGTTTCAAAAAACCCGGTGAATGAATTCCTTAGGATTTGACCGGCTTCTCGTTTCTCCTTGAACCTTGGCCACGGAAGGTGTCGGCAATGCATAGGGATTCTGGGCACATGGTTTCCGCACGGCGGCTGGCGGCGCCGGCGTCGGGTCAAGGCGCGGCCGAGCTGGGCGACCTGCCGGAATGGAACCTTGCCGACCTCTATGCCGGCATGGACGCGCCGGAGCTGAAGCGCGACATCGCCAAGGCCGCCACCGATGCGACCAGTTTCGAGAGCCGCTGGAAGGGTACGCTGGCCGCCGAAGCCGAGCGCGGCGGCGCCGGCAGGCTGGGCGAGGCGCTTGTCGCCTACGAGGCGCTGGAGGAACTGATCGGCCGCATCGTCTCCTATGCGGGACTGGTTTATGCCGGAAACACCGCCGATCCCCAGCGCGCCAAGCTCTATGGCGACATCCAGGAGAAGATGACCGACGCCAGCGCGCACCTTCTGTTCTTCGCGCTCGAACTCAACCTGATCGACGATGCGTCGATCGAAGGCGCGCTCGCCGGCGATCCCGCCTTCGGCCACTATCGGCCATGGGTGCTCGATCTGCGCAAGGACAAGCCTTACCAGCTCGAGGACCGCGTCGAGCAGCTCTTCCACGAAAAGTCGATCACCGGACGCGGCGCCTGGAACCGCCTGTTCGACGAGACGATGACCGACCTTCGCTTCCACATCGACGGCGAGGAACTGACGTTGGAGCCGGCGCTGAACCGTCTGCAGGACGCCGACGGCGAGGTGCGCCGCCGGGCGTCCGAGGCGCTGGCCACGACCTTCCGCAAGAACTTGCGCACCTTCACGCTGATCACCAACACGCTGGCCAAGGACAAGGAGATATCCGACCGCTGGCGTGGCTTCGAGGACATCGCCGATTCACGCCATCTGGCCAACCGCGTCGAGCGCAGTGTGGTGGACGCCTTGGCCTCCGCCGTTCGCGATGCCTATCCGCGCCTCTCGCACCGCTACTACGCGATGAAGGCACGCTGGCTGGGCATGGAGGTGATGAACCATTGGGACCGCAACGCGCCGTTGCCGGATACGCCCCAGGCGATCATCGGCTGGGACGAGGCCAGGAACACCGTGCTGTCCGCCTATCAGCGCTTTTCGCCCGACATGGCCGAGATCGCGCGAACCTTCTTCGACCGCAACTGGATCGACGCGCCGGTGCGGCCCGGCAAGTCGCCTGGCGCCTTCGCGCATCCGACCGTACCGTCGGCGCATCCCTATGTCCTGCTCAACTACATGGGCAAGCCGCGCGATGTGATGACGCTGGCGCACGAGCTTGGCCATGGCGTGCATCAGGTGCTGGCCGGCGGCCAGGGTGCGCTGATGGCCTCGACGCCGCTGACGCTGGCCGAGACGGCATCGGTCTTCGGCGAGATGCTGACCTTCCGCTCGCTGCTCGACCAGACCACCGACCGGCGCGAGCGCAAGGCCATGCTCGCCCAGAAGGTCGAGGACATGATCAACACGGTCGTGCGCCAGATCGCCTTCTATGAATTCGAGCGCAAGGTGCATGCCGAACGCAAGAACGGCGAACTGACCTCCGACAGGCTCGGTCAGTTCTGGCTCGAAGTGCAGGCCGAAAGTCTGGGTCCCGCCATCAAGCTGCGCGAAGGCTACGAGGTGTTCTGGACCTACATCCCGCACTTCATCCATTCGCCCTTTTATGTCTATGCCTATGCTTTCGGCGACTGCCTGGTGAACTCGCTTTACGCGGTCTACCAGAACGCCGAGCGCGGCTTTCAGGACAAGTATTTCGAAATGCTGCGCGCCGGCGGCACCAAACATCATTCCGAGCTTCTGGCGCCCTTCGGGCTCGACGCCACCGATCCCGCCTTCTGGCAGATCGGACTTGGCGTCATCGGTGGCCTGATCGACGAGCTGGAAGCGCTCGACACTTGAAATGCGCCCCCAGGCGTCGCTCTAACAGTTTAGCCGGAATGCATGTTGGGACAGCTCTACTATCGCCCTAAATATCTGTTCTTGAAGTACTCTCCACCGAAGTTTTCCGATAGCTTTCCACAAGCTCTATGATAGCCTTCGCTCCAAGCTCAGCCGGAGCGCATGCGGATCGGCGAGGAGAAATCTCAGCCGGCCGTGGCGCTCAGGCGAACGCGACAACGGCCGTTGGCCATGGGCAAGCAAAGCCGATCGCCGACAGCTCGAACCGAAGCCGGCTGTTCTGCTTACCGCGGAACCACCAAGAGTAGTCCTTCGCCGAAGATCATGACCCACGGCAGACGGATCTGACTGGAGAGAGACAATGGGCACTTTTTTCTACGTGGTCCTGGCGTTCCTGATAGGCGTATTGGTCGGCTGGTTCCTTTGGGGGCGCCTGCGCGGTGAACTCGACAGCTTGCGCGGCGATCTCGACCGTACACGCAGCGAACGCGACAGGCTGCGCACCGACAGCGACCGCCTGACCGGCGAACTCGATGCATGCGGCAAGACCCGCGCCGACCTTGAGCGCCGGCTGCGCGAAGCGTCGGCCGCACCTGCCGCCGGAAGCAGCGCGGCAAAACCGGCAAGCCAGGCGCCGGCGGCCCTGATGTCGACCCCCGCGACGGCCAAATCCGCCACCACAAAGCCCGCGACGGCCAAACCGGCCGCTGCGAAAGCGGTCTCTGCCAAGCCGGCGGCGAAACCCGTCGCCACCAAAACCTCGGCTCCAGCCAAATCCGCAATGAGCAAGCCTGCAACAGTCAAGCCTGCAACAGCCAAGCCTGCAACAGCCAAGCCAGCATCCGGAAAGCCCGACAATCTGCGTCGGCTGATCGGTATCGGTCCGGTCAATGAGAAACTGCTCAAGGCACAAGGCGTCACCAGCTTCGCCCAGATCGCGTCCTGGACAGCGGCCGATATCAAACGGATCGAGGACGTCATGAATTTCGATGGCCGCATCGCGCGCGAACGCTGGATCGAGCAGGCCAAGCTGCTCGCCGCCGGCAACGAGAAGGAATTCGCCAAGCAGTTTCCAACAGCCGGAACCTCCAGCAACAGCTGATCGCCAGGCACGACCTGAAGATTGCAAGCGGCGGCGCCATATCGGCGTCGCCGTTTGCTCTTGGTTCCTGAGTTGGCCCAAAGGTCGGCTTTAAGAGGCAGCGTGCCGTTCCCTCGATTGCGCGCGGGCGGCACCCCATATAGAGCGGTTGATGGCTTCATTGACCGCAGCATTCGGTGCCCATGTCCCTGCCCGCCGCAATTTTTCGCAATGACAAAAGCGCGCGCCAGCTCGTTTTCGACCGGCCGGCCGATATCATCGTGGCGCACGATGCAGGCGATTTCGGGCCGGCTCTGGAAGCAGCACAAGCCGCGCATGATGCAGGCAAATGGCTTGCCGGCTATTTCTCGTATGAGGCGGGCTACCTGCTCGAACCCAAGCTCGTTCCCCTGCTGCCGAATGGACGCCGCGCCCCACTCGTGTGCCTTGGGGTTTTCGATGCCCCGGTCGAACAGGCGGTGCCGCCGCGCAATATGGCGGCGACCAATGGCCCGATCTTCGACGCCCGTGCGACGTGGTCGCCCGAGGATTATGAAAAACGCTTCTCGCGGCTGCACCAGCACATCCGGCAAGGTGATTGCTACCAGGGCAATCTGACCTTTCCCGTGCATGCGCAATGGTCAGGCGAGCCTCTGGCCGCGTTCGATGCGTTGACTGAACGTCAGCCGGTGAAATATGGCGCGCTGATCGCGCTCGGTGAACCCATCGTGCTGTCGCGCTCGCCTGAACTGTTCTTCGAGATCGACGCCGAGGGCATGATCGAGACGCATCCGATGAAGGGAACGGCGCCGCGCGGCGCCACCAAAGCCGAGGACGAACGGCAGAAGATCTTCCTGCGCAATGACGAGAAAAACCAGGCCGAAAACCGGATGATCGTCGATCTCCTGCGCAACGATATCTCGCTGATCAGCGAGGTGGGCACGCTGGACGTGCCGGCGCTGTTCCGCATCGAGACTTACCCGACCGTGCATCAGATGGTGAGCGACGTCAGGGCCAAACTGCTGCCGGGTCTCTCTATCCGCCAGATCTTTGCGGCGCTGTTTCCTTGCGGTTCGATCACCGGCGCGCCTAAGATCCGTGCCATGGAGATCCTGCGCGACCTGGAAGGCACGCCCCGCGATGCCTATTGCGGCGCCATAGGCTGGATCGCACCCGGCGGCCCGATGCGCTTTTCCGTGGCGATCCGCACCATCTCGCTCTTTTCGGGCGGCGAGGCCGTCTACAATGTCGGAGGCGGCGTCGTCTTCGATTCGACGGCGCAGGAGGAGTATCAGGAGTGTCTGCTGAAAGCGCGCTTCGCGACGGGAACACCGCCGACTTTCAGTTGATCGAGACCATGCGCTGGGAACCCGGCTCGGGCTTCCTGCGCTTCGATCGTCATCTTGCGCGCCTCTATGGCTCGGCGGCGGAACTCGGCTTCCGCTGTGATCCAGGCACGGTCGGCGAGGCGCTGAGCAGCGCGGTCGGCGGTTCCGGCGTTGCCACGCGCACGCGTCTCGTCCTGTCGCACGATGGCGAGGTGACGGCCTCTGCGCAGCCTTATGAACCGCTCGCCGCCGACAAAGTCTGGATGCTGCGGCTGGCGCGGACGAGGCTCGATTCGAACGACACGCTGCTGCGCCACAAGACCAGCCGGCGACAGCTTTACACGCGTGCCCGTGCCGAACACCTCATCACGCAGGCCGACGAGGTGCTTATGGCCAACGAGCGTGGCGAGATCTGTGAAGGCACGATCACCAATGTCTTTGCCGATGTCGGCGACGGCGTGCTGGCGACGCCCCGGCTCGATTGCGGCCTGCTGCCTGGCGTATTGCGCGCGCAGCTTCTGGATGAAGGCCGCGCCCGCGAAGCGATCTACAGCTTGGACGATCTGAAATCCGCCAAGTCCCTGTTCGTCGGCAATTCGCTGCGCGGACTGATCCCGGCAAGACTGACCTGAGACATGACGTCCCCAAAACATACGCTGCCCACCCACACGCCCTATGACGGCTCGTCGAAACTGTTCAGCATCGGGCTGAAGCCGCTCGACCCGGCGGCCTGGATCGAGGTCGACGGCCATCTGCTGCCGTATCTCGCCGAAAAGCACCGGCTCTATGCCGAAATCCCAGAGCGCGTTTTCGTCGAGGAGGACGGCACGCGCGACGCCCAGCAGGAAGTGCTCGACTTGCTCGCCGCGCATCTCCCGGAGAGGTTCCCCGAAACCCATCGGCTCGGCGGATCAGGCGTCGAGGTGGCGGGCGCGGCGAGCCGTCTGCCTGCTTCCCTCGCCGATGCGCCGCTGGCCAAAGCCTCACTGCTCGTCCAGGAAGACCTGATCCTGATGCGCAGCAGTGACAGCGGCTGGCGGCTGGTCGCCGGCTCGCTCTGCTTTCCCTCCTCCTGGTCGCTCCTGGAAAAGTTCGGCAAGCCGCTGCAGGACATCCACGCGCCGGTGCCGGGTTTCGGCCCGGGCACGCGTCCGGCGGAACTCATCAACCGGATGTTCGATGGCCTCCAGGGGCAGGCCGTCGAGCGCTACAACTGGTCGATCCAGGCCGACAACGCGCTCTACCATCCGCTCTCCGACCTGCAGCGCATCGACCGCGCCACCAACCGGCCGTCGCGCTTTCCCGATGGCGACATCGACGCCCATGCCTTCATTCGCGTCGAGCGGCAAACCCTACGCAAACTGCCTGTTTCACGCGATATCCTGTTCACCATCCGCATCCATCTCGATCCGCTCGCCGTGCTGGCCAGGCACCCTGATCGGGCGAAGCTCGCGGTGTCTTTCGCCGCCCAGCTCGAAGCACTCGATCTCGCCCAGCTCGACTACAAGGGCCTGACATCGGACCGTGATCGGCTGATGACGGTCCTTAACCACATGGCCAATGACGACTGATCGCTGGTTGGCGCTTTTCGCTGGTTTGTGACAATGATCTGTGATGTAGCGCATGGCCGCCGGGCAAAGATGCCCGGTTTTGTGTGTGCGTTTTCCCAGTTTCCTGGGCTTTGAAGGAGTGCTCGATAAAATGGCGAATGAAAACTGGCCCGTTTACGGTGAGATCAGCGGCCCTGTCGTGATGATCGGCTTCGGCTCGATCGGCCGGGGAACGCTGCCGCTGATCGAACGCCATTTCAAGTTCGACAAGTCGCGCATGACGGTTATCGATCCGCGCGACACCGACCGCAAGCTGCTCGACGAGCGCGGCATCACCTTCGTCCAGGAAGCGGTGACCGAGAAGAACTACAAGAAGCTCCTGACCCCGCTTCTGACCAATGGCGGCGGCCAGGGCTTTTGCATCAACCTGTCGGTTGATACCGGCTCGGTGGACCTGATGCGGCTCTGCCGCAAGCTCGGCGTGCTCTACATCGACACCGTCGTCGAGCCGTGGCTCGGCTTCTATTTCGACGCCAAGGCCGATAACGCCAGCCGCACCAATTACGCGCTGCGCGAGTCGCTGCTCAAGGAAAAGCACGACAAGCCCGGCGGCGCCACGGCGGTCTCCACCTGCGGCGCCAATCCAGGCATGGTCTCGTGGTTCGTCAAGCAGGCGTTGGTCAATCTCGCCACCGATCTTGGCCTGGAGTTCTCGGAGCCCGCGCAGGACGATCGCGAGGGCTGGGCCAAGCTGATGAAGAAGGCCGGCGTCAAGGGCATCCACATCGCCGAACGCGACACCCAGCGCACCAAGAAGCCGAAACCGATGGATGTGTTCTGGAACACATGGTCGGTCGAAGGCTTCATCTCCGAGGGCCTGCAGCCCGCGGAACTTGGCTGGGGCACACACGAGACATGGATGCCGAAGAACGCCAAGAAGCACAAGCACGGCTCGAAGGCAGCCATCTACCTGGAGCAGCCGGGCGCCAACACGCGCGTGCGCTCGTGGTGCCCGACGCCCGGCGCGCAATACGGCCTGCTGGTGACGCATAACGAGGCGATCTCTATCGCCGATTTCTTCACCGTGCGTTCGAAGAAGGGCAAGGTGCATTACCGCCCGACCTGCCACTATGCCTATCATCCCTGCAACGACGCGATGCTGTCGCTTGACGAGATGTTCGGCGCCGCCGGCAAGCCTCAGCCGGTGCATCATGTGCTCGACGAGAACGAGTTGATCGACGGCGTCGACGAACTCGGCGTGCTGCTCTACGGCCACGACAAGAATGCCTACTGGTACGGCTCGCAGCTGTCGCTCGCCGAGGCGCGCAAGCTGGCCCCCTACCAGAATGCCACCGGCATGCAGGTCACCTCGGCGGTGCTCTCGGGCATGGTCTGGGCGCTGGAGAATCCCGAGGCCGGCATCGTCGAAGCCGACGAGATGGACTACAGGCGGTGCCTGGAAGTGCAGTCCCAGTATCTCGGACCGGTCAAGGGCTACTACACCGACTGGACGCCGCTCGATAACCGTCCCGGCCTGTTCCCGGAAGACCTCGACCGGAACGACCCGTGGCAGTTCCGCAACATCCTTGTGCGATAGCAGCACCGCCCACCTGCCTCACTGCCTTGCAATCGCCCGGAAATCGGGCGATTGAAGGGATGCGGACCATAGCGATACGTATTCATCTGGACGCACGTCGCTCTGGAAACTTGGATGCACGCCTCGTGCTTGTCGAAAATCGATTTCCGATTTTTGGGCCGAAGCGAGAGGAGAGGATTTTCACATGATCATTGCGCGCAAAATTCTTTCGATGAGCGTGGCGGGTGCCATTGCGGCGATGCTCGCCGCCTGTGCGACCAGCGGCCCCGATCAACCGCCGATGGCAGCGGCGCCGAAAGGCGTCGAGGGCTCGTGGATCGACGCCAAGGGCACCGGCCTGTCGACCTTCACCGGCGGCACCTTCACGACGGTAGCCACCGACACCGGCCAGAAGCTTGCCGACGGCAGCTACACGATGACCGGCGCCACATCGGTGCAGATCAACGGCACCTCGCTGATCCGCCAGACCGCGGTCAGCTTCAACTGCCTGATGGTGTCGACAAGCCAGCTCAACTGCACGAGCTCCAGCGGTCAGAATTTCGTGCTGACAAGGCGCGTCTGAACCCACGACCATTCGTTTTCCAAGGACGGCGGCTGGTTGGCCGCCGTCCTTTTTTGTGCCGGCAAAGGGTCCCGGATTCCGCTTGCGTCATCCGGAACGCGATGGGAACATGGCCAAAGCGCCGGCTGTTATGTTCCAGTCAAGCAAGAGCGCTAATGGCCTCTGATCAGCTTTCCGGGAGACGAAGATGAAGAAGCTTGCCGCCATTGCAGCCCTGTCAGCCTCAGCCCTCGGCCTGTCGGCCGGCGCGTCCTTTGCCGACTACACGCTGAACATCCTGCATATCAACGACTGGCACAGCCGCATCGAAGGCAACAACAAATATGAATCGACCTGCTCGGCGGACGAGGAGACCAAGGGCGAGTGCATCGGCGGCGCGGGCCGGCTAATCACCGCGATTGCCCAGGAACGCAAGAAGCTGGAAGGCCAGAACGTGCTGCTGCTCAGCGCCGGCGACAATTTCCAGGGCTCGCTGTTCTACACGACCTATAAGGGCAAGGTCGAAGGCGAATTCCTCAACGACATGAAGTTCGATGCCATGGCCCTCGGCAACCATGAATTCGACGACGGCGAGGCCGCCTTGGCGCCGTTCCTCGACATGATCAAGTTCCCCGTGCTCGGCGCCAATGTGAAGGCCAACGCGCAATCCAAGCTCGGCGACCGCGTCAAGCCATCTGTTGTCGTCGAGGTCGGCGGCCAGAACATCGGCATCATCGGCGCGATCACCAACGACACGCCGGACCTCGCTTCGCCGGGTCCCAACGTCGCCATCGAGGACGACGTCAAGTCGATCACTGCCGAAGTCGAGAAGCTCAAGGGCGAAGGCGTCAACAAGATCATCGCCGTGACCCATATCGGCTACAGGCGCGAACGTGACGTCATCGCCAAGATCCCGGGCATCGATGTCGTCGTCGGCGGCCATAGCCATTCCC
>NZ_RZPF01001110.1:0-1260 GCF_004022735.1 Mesorhizobium sp. M7A.F.Ca.AU.001.01.1.1 | reverse complement strand
GCGCATGGCCGGGCATGGCATCGAGGCCTCGCCCGAGCAGATCATGCTGACGGAATCAGGTACGCAGGCCATCGACCTCCTGTGCCGGTTCCTGATCGAGCCCGGCGACACCGTGCTGGTCGACGACCCCTGCTACTTCAACTTCCACGCCCTGTTGCGCGCTCACCGGGCCAAGGTCGTCAGCGTTCCCTACACGCCGTCGGGGCCGGATATCGATCTGTTCGCGCAGGCGTTGGCCGAGCATCGGCCACGCCTCTACATCACCAATTCCGGCATCCACAATCCGACCGGCGCGGTGCTGTCGCCAGTCACCGCGCACCGGCTGCTGAAACTCGCCGACCAATCGCAATTGACCATCGTCGAGGACGACATCTTCGCCGATTTCGAACATGCGCCCGCCCCCAGGCTGGCGGCGTTCGATGGCCTCAACCGCGTTGTCCATATCGGCAGCTTCTCCAAGACGCTGTCGGCATCGGTTCGCTGCGGCTTCATCGCCGCACCGCGCGACTGGATCGAGCCCCTGACCGACCTCAAAATCGCCACGACCTTCGGCGGCGGGCGGCTCGCGGCCGAACTGGTGCTGACGTTGCTGAAGGACGGCAGCTACCGCAAGCACATGGATTTGCTGCGCGCGAAGCTTGCGCGCGCCATGGGCGAGACGGCCGCCCACCTGAAAGCGATCGGCATCACGCCGTGGATCGACCAGCCGGCTGGCCTCTTCCTGTGGTGCAGTCTGCCGGACGGCGTCGATGCGGCCGAAGTCGCCCGCCGCTCTCTGGCCGACAACATCGTGCTGGCGCCCGGCAACGCATTCAGCCTGTCCGGAACGGCTGGCCGTTTCCTGCGCTTCAACGTTGCCCAATGCGCGGACGAGCGGATTTTCAGGGTGCTCGAGGCGGCGATGGCGCGTTGACGCGCATCAAGCTGATCCTGTTGCCTGGGCAACCTTCGGCTGCTAGGGAAACGCGAGCGCACTCGAGAGAATGTCTGCGCCGTCATTTTCCGGGATAGCGTTTATGGGAACCAGCAAGTCAGCAGACAAGTAGGCCGCAACAGCACTTCGTTGTTGCGGCGGCCCGTCATTTCCCATCTTCATTGAGAACGGCAGATCGCCGCCAAATGTAGCCATTTGAGCGGATGTTCAATCATGCCTTTTCCAAAAAACCCGACATGGACCACTTCCCTGCCAGCAGCCATGGTGCTGATGGCGCCCTTCGACATCCTGGCCTCGCTGGCCATGGACATCTACCTCCCGATTGT
>NZ_RZPF01001109.1:0-1263 GCF_004022735.1 Mesorhizobium sp. M7A.F.Ca.AU.001.01.1.1 | reverse complement strand
CTGGACAAGATCCGTGCGGGTGCCGATCTGGTGCAGCTCTACACCGGCATGATCTATGCCGGGCCTTCGCTGCCAGGCCGTATTCTTTCCGGAATGGCCCGTTTCGTCGAAAAAGAACGGCTGAAGTCGATTTGCGAGTTGCGCGACAGCCGCCTCGACTTCTGGGCGTCCAGGCAACTCTGAACTGCTCTCAGGAGCGCAGGTCGCGGCTGACGGCCCGCTCGCAGATGGTGCAACGAACTCGGGTCAAAGGGTTCCTTCGGAGCTTTCGCCGGGCGTTGGCTGACGGCGCATCAAACAAAAAACCCGCCAGTGCGGCGGGTCATTGGCGCAAATCAGCACCATGGGCAAAAATCTACCACAGCTGAGGTCACCGAGTCAAGAAAAAATTCCTATCGCGAAGCTGCCGCTCAGTGTCCTGGACGGCGCAGGGCCTTCCGGGGGACACCGTCTAAAACGCCGTCCGCACCCTGAGCCGCAGGATCGTCAGCAGGCTGAAGCCTCGCACCAGCAGGAAGACGTGCAGCGCCGCCCAAAGTCCAGTGTTGCCGAAGGCCGGCGCAAGGGTCAGCAGCGCGGCCGCGAAAACCAGGAACGACAGCAGCATCATGTTGCGCATGTCGCGGGACCAGGTCGCGCCGATGAAGACGCCATCCATCTGGAACGCCAGCACACCGCTCAGCGCCGTGAATGCCGCCCATGGCAGGTAGATGTCGGCCACCGAACGGACGTCCTCCGATGTCGTCACGAGAGCGACCAGATTGGCGCCACCAGACAGCATTACCAGCGTCGCGGCTCCCGCCAGCCCGAAACCCCAGAACAGCGTCAGCCGCACGGCCTGGCGGAACGGTGCGGCGGCACGTGCGCCGACGGCACGGCCCGCCAGCTGTTCGGCGGCGGTGGCAAAGCCATCGAGGAAATAGCCGGCGACGAGGAAGAAATTCATCAGCACGGCGTTGGCGGCAGCGTCACCGTGCCGAACTGCGCGCCCTGGCGGGTGAACAATGCAAAGGCGGCGAGCAGCGAGAACGAACGGATCATGATGTCGCGGTTGAGCGACAGCATGCGCAGGAAGGCGGTCATGTCGAGCAGGCGATGGCGCGGCAAGGGCGGGGCCGCGCGAAACCGGCGGATCACGATGGCCAGGCCGAGCAGCATGGCCAGGAACTCACCGGTGACGGTCGCCCAGGCAACGCCGGCGACGCCCCAGCCAAGTTCCAGCCCAAGCAGGAAGCACAGCGCGATGTTGATGCCGTTCAGCAC
>NZ_RZPF01001108.1:0-1268 GCF_004022735.1 Mesorhizobium sp. M7A.F.Ca.AU.001.01.1.1 | reverse complement strand
TTGCCGGCCTGTCGGCTCATCTTTCCAAGCCCAGCACCCCGCTGCCGGAATTCGAGGACATCAGCCCGCGTCTCAACGAAATTGAAAAGTCGCTCGCAGGAACCCGCGATTCCATTCTCGGCGCGGCGCGCGAAGCGGCCGAGAACGCAGTGCAATCGCTGGCCGGTTCGAGCGCCAATGCGACCGCGGTTTCCGGCCTCGCCCAGGATTTGAAGACGCTTGAAACACTGACGCGGCGCTCCGACGAACGCAATTCGAGAACGTTCGAGGCCATCCACGATACGTTGCTCAAGATCGTCGACCGGCTGGGTTCGCTCGAACCCGGCGAGCCGGTCGAGGCGATGAGCGAATTGCTGGATGCGGCACCGGCCGAGCCGAGCAACTGGCGCGGCGTGCGCCGACCCAAAATGGCCGTCGACGCGCCGTCGATGGATATCGATCAGCCCCTGCCATTGACTGGGGACATGGCAGATCTCGATGGCCGTGCCGCCGCCATCCTGCGCAATGAGCCGGGTGCACGCGGCGACCTGGGTATGCGTAGCGACCTCGGTATTGGTATTGGCACGCGCACGCCGGCCGAGGCTGCCGCGGCGGCGGCCATGGCCGCGCTCGGTTCGGACACGATCGCCGAGAAAGGCGGACAGGCCGGCGGCCGCAAATCGTTGTTCGGCGGGCTGGCCCGCGCCTTCAAGGGCAAGAAGGAGGCGGATATCCCGCCACTGGCCGGCTCAGCGCCGAGTGCCCCAATACCGAGCGTCGATCTCGACGAGCCGCTCGATCCGAAAATGGCCAACCGGCCGCTGGAGCCCGGCTCCGGCGCACCTGACCTCAATGCCATCATGAAGCGCGTGCGTGACGAGCGCGGCCAGCCGGCCAAGCCCAGCGACACCGATGCCGCGAAATCGGATTTCATCGCCGCTGCCCGGCGCGCGGCGCAGGCCGCGGCCGCCGAGGCCGATGCGCTGAAGCGCCAGTCGACGGTGACCGGACCGGTGAAGGCACTGCGGATCGGCGACCTGCTCAAGGCACGGCGCAAGCCGATCCTGATGGGGACAACCGCGATCCTGCTGGCGCTGGGCGCCCTGCAACTGGGCAAGGCCTTTTTCGCCGATCCGGCCCAGGTGGCGAGCAACGATGTCGTGCCGATCGTCGCCTCGCAGCCGATGCAAACCGCCTCGCTCGATGCCGCGAGCCAGCCAAAGACGGACGCGCAGCCCGCGGCAGTGGAAAGCGCGCCGGACCATGCCGTCAGACAGGCCGAGCCATCC
>NZ_RZPF01001107.1:0-1269 GCF_004022735.1 Mesorhizobium sp. M7A.F.Ca.AU.001.01.1.1 | reverse complement strand
GGCTGGAACCGTGCTGCGCGTCGGCCTCGAGGTTCACGGCGATGCCGCCAAGGTCGTGCGCACCAGCGTCTACGACCGGACCCAGCACATCGTCACCATCGCGCTCAACGATCGCGGCCAGTATGTGCCGGCGCAGGAACCGGATCCGAACCCCGAATTGCTGACGGCCTTCGATGATTCGTCGGCGCCGGTGGTGGTGCGCGGCAACCTGCCCAACGTCTATGACGGCATCTACCGCGCCGCCTACTCCTACGGCATGTCCAAGGCGATGACGCAGCGGTTGATCAAGCTGCTGGCGTCCGATGTCGACTTCCAGTCTCGCCTCAGCCCCGCCGACCGCATCGAAGTCCTGTTCTCGCAGCCCGACGGCGACGATCAGACCTCGGACAGCTCCGAGCTTCTCTACGTCTCGGCGACGTTCGGCGGCCAGACCCGCAACTTCTACCGCTTCCAGATGCAGGACGGCGGCACCGACTATTTCGATGAGGACGGTTCGAGCGCCGAGCAGTTCCTGTTGCGCAATCCCCTGCCCGCCGGGAAATTCCGCTCCGGGTTCGGCGCCCGCAGGCATCCGATCCTCGGCTATGTCCGCATGCACACCGGCGTCGACTGGGCAGCACCCATCGGCACGCCGATCATCGCCGCCGGCAACGGCACGGTCGAGAAGGTCGGCTGGGCCGGCGGTTACGGCAAGCAGATCATCATCCGCCACGCCAATGGCTACGAAACCTCATACAATCACCAGAGCGCCTTTGCCAAAGGCATCGAACCGGGCGTGCACGTCCGCCAGGGCCAGACCATCGGCTTCCTCGGCCAAACCGGCCTCGCCACCGGCCCGCATCTTCACTACGAGCTGATCGTCAACGGCACCAAGGTCGATCCGATGCGTGTCCGCCTGCCGGTCGGCAAGGTGCTGAAGGGCGATGACCTCGTCGCCTTCAAGCGCGAACGCGAACGCATCGACGAACTGTTGAAGCAGGAAGACAGCGATTCGCTGAAGGTTGCGAGCGCCAAGATCGACGGTTGATCGGCTTCAGCCTGGCGTATCTTCGGCCTTTCGCGGCCATGGCAATCGATCACCGGGAATGGTCGTCCAGGCGATAACAGCCGCAAGCAGGCAAAGCAGCGCGGTCACCGAAGAAACCGCGGCAAACGCGGCGTCGCTGGCGGCGAGCCTTGTCGCATCGATGGCCGGGGCAAGCCCGGCTGGCGCCGGTTCACCAAATCCCGGGATGCCGGACGTTGCGCTCGCGTCCAGTGCATTCGCGT
>NZ_RZPF01001106.1:0-1269 GCF_004022735.1 Mesorhizobium sp. M7A.F.Ca.AU.001.01.1.1 | reverse complement strand
CCGCTGGCGGCATCCGACTCGCGGCGACGTGTCGCCGGCCATATTCATCCCGGTGGCCGAAGACAGCGGCGCCATTGGCCAGATTGGCGAATGGGTGCTGACGGCTGCCTGCGAGGAAGCCGCCCGCTGGGAAAATCCGCTGACAGTGGCCGTCAACGTTTCGGCGGTGCAGCTCCACAACACGAATTTCAGCCGCAAGGTCCACGAAACATTGCTGAATTCCGGCCTGGCGCCCGGCAGGCTCGAGCTTGAGATCACCGAGACGGCGCTTGTCAAGGACATGCCGCGGGCGCTGGCCACCTTGCGGCAGGTCAAGGCGCTGGGCGTGCGCGTGGCCATGGACGATTTTGGAACCGGCTATTCCTCGCTCTCCAACCTCCGCGCCTTCCCCTTCGACAAGATCAAGATCGATGGCTCCTTCATCAAGTCGGTCGACAAGAACGGCCAGGTCGCGGCGATCGTGCGCGCCGTCCTGGGACTTGGACGTGGTCTCGGCCTGCCGGTTCTGGCGGAGGGGGTCGAGACGCTCGGCGAACTGAAATTCCTGGACGCCGAAGCCTGCGAGATCGGCCAGGGCTATTATATCGGCAGGCCAGCTCTCATCGAAGAATTCGGCGAGCTGACCGGTGTCGTCGCACCCGCTGTCGGCAGCAAACCCGCTACCTTGCGCGACAGAAGCGTTCTGGCCTTCGCACCGGCACCTGCGCTAGCCACACGCTAGACTAGAGGCTCTCGGGCTTGAGTGCCGTCTCGACCAGCCGCCTGGCGTCCGGCCCCGACCATTCGGCCGGGCCGTTCATATGGGCGATCAGGCAGCCCTCGCCGTCGACCAGCATGGTGACAGGAAGGCCTAGCGCCAGGCCGCGCTTCTTGAGGTCGTTGAACAGCGCCATCGTCGAATCCCGGTAATAGCCAAGCGTCGCGACGCCGGTATCGCTGAGGAACTTCTTCGGCTTCACATCGTCGCCGGCATCGACATTGACGGCGATCACTTGAAAGGCGTCGCTGCCCTTTTCCTTCTGCAGCGCATCGAGCGCCGGCATTTCGGCACGGCACGGGGCGCACCATGTCGCCCACAGATTGAGCAGCACCGTCTTGCCGGCATGATCGGCAATCGTCATCGGCTTGCCGTCCGGACCGTTGAAGGCAAGGCTCTTCAGGGATTGTGGCGGATCGGCCGGCAAAAGTGCCGCGACCTCACCGGTGGCCGAAGCCGCGACCTTCTTGGCGCGGTCGCTCTTGGCCGCGCAGGCCACGTCGTCCTTGCTC
>NZ_RZPF01001105.1:0-1271 GCF_004022735.1 Mesorhizobium sp. M7A.F.Ca.AU.001.01.1.1 | reverse complement strand
CCAATCCCCGCGCGTCGATCACCCGCTGGTCGCCGCCTTCGAAGCGGCCGCACAGGATGACGGCGCCCGGCCCAGCGGCCAGCTCGCGCACACGCGCCTGGGTCAGCGGCTTGCCGCGCGGGCTCATCAGCAGCCGGGGCCGCGCATCGCCTTCCGGCGAAGCATGGTCGATGGCTTTCGCCAGCACGTCGGCGCGCATCACCATGCCGGCGCCGCCGCCGGCGGGCGTGTCGTCGACGGTGCGATGGCGGTCGGTGGCGAAGTCGCGGATCTGGATCGTCTCCAGCGACCACGTCCCGGCCTCGAGCGCCCGGCCGGCCAACGACAGGCCGAGCGCGCCGGGAAACATCTCGGGGTAAAGCGTCAGCACCGAAGCGGAAAAACTCACCGGTTGCCCCCGGCATCGCTCGGTCCGCGCGGCCTGCCCTTCGGATCGAAGTCTTCCTCACGCGGACCACCGCCATCCTCGTCATCGACCAGCCCGGCTGCCGCCGGATCGACACGAACAAAACCCTCGGCGATCGACACTTGCGGTACGGCAGCCTGTGTGAACGGGATCAGCACGCCCTTGCGCCCGCCCAGCGTCACGTCGAGAATGTCGCCGCCGCCGAAATTGTGCACCGCGACCACCTTGCCAAGCACGGCACCCGTGTCGTCGCGGACTTCGAGGCCGACGAGGTCGGCATGGTAGAATTCGTCTTCCTCGCCATCGTCCGGCAGCATCGAACGGTCGACGAACAGCTCCGTGCCGGCCAGCGCCTCGGCCGCATTGCGGTCGGCAATGCCCTTGAAACGGACCACGACGACGGTGTTGGCGGGCCTGATGTCGACGATCTGGAAGGCGCGCCCGTCCCTGGCGTAGAGCGGCCCGTAGTCGGCCAGCGCCAGCGGCTCGCCGGTGAAGGTCTTCACCCGCAATTCGCCCTTGATGCCATGGGCGGCGCCGATCACGGCCATCTGGACAGGATTCTGGAGCTTGCTCATGGCGAAATATCCTTTGGCCTGCTCTAGCCCCACGCGGCTGTCATTTCAATGACGGGCTATTCACCGCTTCCTAACCCGAATATCCGAAAATGCCGCCATGCAGGAATTCCTCATCCCGGCCAAACCCGATCTCCAGGCGGCGCGCGAAAGCTGGCTGAAGATGCTGGCGCGAGAACGTCGGCTGTCGCCCGAGACGGTGGAAGCCTATGAGCGCGACACGCGTCAGTTCCTGCATTTCCTCACCGGCCATTGCGGCGGCTCGCCCGGCATTTCGGACATCGCCGATC